>RHAU01000005.1 GCA_010032125.1 Actinomycetota bacterium
ACCATCATGGGAGACAACAATCGCGGTTACATGGTGATTGTTTTTCAGGGAAGTCGGCATATCACCGCCTTGATTTGGTAAAGAGTCTGGCGATTATTACGCGGGGCGACGCTTGAGGCGACGACGCTCGCGTTCAGATAGACCGCCCCAAATTCCAAAACGTTCATCATGCGCAAGTGCGTACTCAAGGCACTCTTGACGAACATCACAAGCCAAGCAAACTCGCTTCGCTTCGCGGGTGGAACCACCTTTTTCTGGGAAGAATGCTTCTGGGTCGGTCTGAGCGCAGAGGGCACGTTCCTGCCATGAGAGTTCTACGATCTCTCCGCTACTCAACTGGATACTTGGACCGGGAATGAAAGTCTGCTCATTACGACGAGCATCAGTCATTAGCTGATCTCCTAAGACAGTGGTCGCTCCCTAGAGCCACCTGATGGGGAGAATTACACGCGTGTTATTCACTTCAGTCAAGTTTCAACCGTGCAAATAGAGTTAGAAACCGAAGATTTCGCCCTTGAGATGTGAACCACTTTCGACCCGACTTCGAGGGGCGATGTAGCTGTCGATGATGGTCACATCGCTACCAATCTCACTTTTTTCGCCAATAATCGAGCCAGAGATGCGACAACGGGCTCCAATGACCGTATCTGCATCGATATAGCTGCCACCGTCGACAATAGATGATGGATCAACTACAACTCCTTGCGCTAATAACGAGGCGTCTTGAGGCGATGGAGTTGCTCTAGAAATCTCGGGTTGGAGTATCAGATCTCGAGATGCCTGAATCATGGATTGAGGCGTCCCCATATCAATCCAGTACCTCGAATCTTGATAGCCAAGAACAGTTGCACCGGAAGATAAGAGCGATGGAAAGGTTTGCCGTTCGACGCTAATAACCGTATCTCTAGGAATAGTTGCAATTGTTCGCTGCGAGAAAATGTAGCAACCTGCGTTAATAGTCTTTGCTACGGGATTATCCATCTTCTCTAGAAAATCTTGTACTCGTTGCTCTTCATCAATGGGCACACATCCATATGCCCGCGCATCCTCAACTTCGACAAGGTGAAGAGTGACATCTGCGTTCTTGCTCACATGAAGATTTGCTTGTGAGTTTAGATCGTGACCACTGAGGACATCACCATTAAAAATGAAAATCGATTCATCAATCTCGAGTTCGAGAGCAGCGGCTGCATTTGCAATCGCCCCGCCCGTTCCAAGAGGCTCTCGCTCAACAGCGTATGTAATCGAAATGCCGAATGCTGAACCATCTCCGAAATGCGGCTCGAAAACTTCTGCTAAGTACGAAGTTGCAAGAACAATCTCTTTAACTCCGGCTTCACGCGCTTTAACAATTTGATGCTCTGTGACGGATTTTCCAGCAACTTTGAGCATCGGCTTTGGAGTTGTATTTGTCAGCGGGGCAAGTCGAGTTCCTTTTCCACCGACGAGGAGAATTGCCTTGGAAATCATGCTCGAATCCTCTGGGCAGCATCCTTGATCTGAACATCTGTCGCAGTGAGAGCAATCCGAATGTGCGAAGCGCCGTCATCTCCGTAGAAACGGCCTGGCGTAACGATGATTCCTCGATCGGCAAACCATGCAACAGTTTCCCAATCATCCTCGCTTCGAGTGCACCATATATACAAGCCCGCGCCGGAGTGCTCCACGGTGAATCCAATTTCTTCTAATGCGCTCTTAAGAATTGCGCGTCGGTTTCGGTAGCGCTGCGCTTGTTCATGAACATGTGTCTCATCGGAGAGTGCAACCGTCATCGATTTCTGAATCGGCAGAGGAACCATCATGCCCATGTGTTTACGAATCTCTAAAAGTTTCGCAATTAATTCTGGATCGCCTGCAACAAAGGCTGCTCGATAACCAGCAAGGTTAGAACGTTTAGAAAGTGAATGGATTGCAAGTAACCCGCGATTATTTCCGTCGGCCAAGGAAAGTATGGAGCGCGACTGTTGAGAATCTGGGAACGGCAAATAACACTCATCGGATGCAATCGGCGTGCCCGTCTTACGTGACCATTCGATGACCGCAGCGAGTTCTGCGTCAGTGTGCACCCGGCCAGTTGGATTTGAAGGTGAGTTGATCCACGCCAGATCAATACCTTCCCGCGGCCATGAATCGGCATTGATGTCTACCTCAATGACGTGAGCGCCGGCAATCAATCCGCCAACTTTGTAGGTGGGATACGCAATCCGCGGAATGAGAATCTTCTTTGTTTCGAGCAAAGTTGGAAGTAGAGCAACGAGTTCCTTTGAACCAATTGTTGGAAGCACATCAAATTCGCCACGTGCGCCTAGCGATCGGGTCACAAAATCTTTTAACGCGGAACGCAATTCCGCGCTCCCGGTAGTGACGGGATAACTGGGTGAATTTGAACTAGCTCGCAGGCTTTCCTGGATAAATTCGGGGGTCGGATCGACCGGAGTACCTTGAGAGAGATCGATTACTCCCCGCGGGTCTTTTCGCGCTCGTTGGCCATATGGAGCAAGCGCATCCCAGGGGAAATCAGGAAGTTTCAGGGTTGCGGCTTCTTCTCGATCTGAAGGATGACGGGATGATCCTTATGAGTAGGACCCACCTTGCTAGCGCCGCCAGGTGAACCGAGTTCATCGAAGAACGCCGCATTCACTTCCTTATAGTCGCTCCACTGCGAGGGAACATCATCCTCGTAATAGATTGCTTCAACGGGACAGACCGGCTCACAAGCGCCGCAATCCACACATTCATCGGGCTGGATGTACATCATCCGTTCGCCTTCATAAATGCAATCGACTGGGCATTCCTCGATACATGACTTGTCTTTAACATCGACACAAGGAAGTGCGATCACATATGTCACAGCGGGCTCCTTACAGAAGAGGTGTGCCGGGTTTTAAACCAGCGCAGCGCTGCATATCGTACAGAATTGGCGATTATGAAGCGCGCAGAGGGGGAACGTATTGAGATAAAGGTGTACGACACCCTCACTCGCCAACTCCAGCCGATAAAGCCGCGCAATGGCAAGGTTGTACATATCTATTGCTGCGGACCCACGGTCTATCGCGATGCCCATGTTGGAAATCTCCGCACATTTCTCCTGAGTGACCTCGTGCGGCGTGCGCTTACCATGAGCGGATTTGAATCGCTTCTGATTCAGAACATTACCGATGTTGGTCATATGAGTGAAGATTTTGAGGAAGACAAAATTCTGGCTCAATCACGAAGAGAAAAACGTGATCCATTTGCTATCGCACGTGATTACGAAGCTAGATTTCATGACGACCTTGCTTTACTCAATATCTCTCCGGCGGATTCGTATCCGCGAGCAAGCGAATGTATTCCCATGATGCTCGGCCATATCGAGAAATTATTTGAACTTGGTTATGCCTATCGAGGTGACGACACTTCAGTCTATTTTGATTCACAGAAATTTAATTCCTATGGCGAACTGAGTGGAAATCGATTGGATGCACTCAAGCCAGGTCATCGATATGAATTCACCGAAGGTGGCGCAAAGCGATTCCACGCAGATTGGGCGCTCTGGAAAGCCGCCGGAAATCGCAGCGAGATGATTTGGGATACACCGTGGGGCCGAGGTTTTCCAGGTTGGCATATCGAATGCTCTGCGATGTCACTTCATTACCTCAATGGTCATGTCGATTTACATATTGGTGGAATAGATCTTCGCTTCCCCCACCACGAAAATGAAAGAGCCCAATCCAATCCTGTAACGGGAGATGAAGCGGTCGATCTCTGGCTTCACGGCGAGCATCTACTCTTTGAAGGTCGAAAGATGTCAAAGAGCGCCGGAAATGTTGTACTGCTTCGCGATGTCATGGCGCGAGGTTTCGACCCGTTGGCAATTCGATTTTGTTTTATGGAGAATCGATATCGCAGTCAGATGGACCTGTCATGGGCAAGTATCGCCGCAGGACAGAGCGTGATTCGCCGGTGGCGTGAGAAATATCAAGAGTGGTGTGCGGTTCCACAAGAATTAACGGTGGCCGCACAAAGTGAAATCGTCAAAATTCACGGAAATGTCGCTGAAGATTTGGATACGCCTAGAGCGCTGATTGCACTGCGGGAAGTCGAGAAGTCGAATTCATTGTCCTTCGGTGAGAAGCGCGCGATTTGGGAGTCGTTGGACTCGCTCTTCGGATTAGATCTTCTTAAACCTCCTCAAGAAGTTGAACTCCCAGCAGGAGCAGAAGAACTCATTTCTGCGCGTGCGCGAGCGCGTTCAGAGAAGAACTTCATCGAAAGCGACAAACTCCGAGATCAACTCGCTGCACTTGGTGTTCAGGTGCGTGACACTCGGGTTGTGCGAATGGGAAGTCTTCAGCTTTCTCTACGCCAAAGAATTGGCTACCCGTTCCACGCATTGCTTCAATTCCTTGTTCGATGACTGAGATCGGAATTGTGTTCCAATAAATCTTCGGAATTTTCCAACCATGCGCACGACAATTTTCTGCAGCTCTCATAGCAACGCGGTGCGCCTGTATGTGGTCTGGATGTCCGTAGCCACCAATTTCATCGTATGTAACAAGGACATGAGGTCGAACTTCTTCGATTACTTTCTCAAGATGGCTTGCTGCCTCATCAATATCTGCATTCCAAAACACATCACTTCGATTATTGGCTTCGGCACCCATCATGCCGCTATCTCGCCACATGCGACTTGGGGCTCCAAGGAATCGATGATCGGAAATTCCCAACACCTTCATCGCGTCCCGTAATTCGCCTTCACGATGCGCTCCAAGTCGATCTTCATTTCCACTTGCAAGGTGCGTGAGTTCAGGAACGAGAATTTCACCCTCTTCTCCACGTGTGCATGTAATCAATGTGATTTTTGCGCCATGGTCTGCATAAAAAGCCATGGAAGCGCCGTTATTTATAGTCTCGTCATCGGGGTGAGCGTGAACGAGGAGCATGCGTGCGCCGTGGAAAGTTTGTTTTGATCCCATAGGAGGCTTAGCGTAGCGATGAGTACGATGAAGCCAATGAGTTCCGTCGAAACAAGAAGCGAGAACCGCACTCGCTTGCCACGAGATGAGCGCAGAGCCCAACTTCTCGATTCTGCCTTAGAAATTTTCACTGTTTCGGGTTATCACGCGGCTTCCATGGACGAGATTGCTGACAAAGCTGCCGTTAGTAAGCCAGTGCTCTACCAGCATTTTCCATCAAAACTCGATCTTTATCTCGCAGTCCTTGACCTTCATATCGATTCATTAGTTTTTGCGATTCAAAAAGCAATTGCCTCAAACCGTGAAAATAAGAATCGCGTCAAAGCAACAATCGATGCTTATTTTGGATTTATTGAAGCTGATGGTGGTGGATTTCGTCTGCTTTTCGAAAGTGATATGAGTGTTGAGCCACAAGTTCGTGAGCGACTCAATCGCATGACTTATGACTGCGCTGTTGCCGTCAGCGCAGTAATTTCGCTTGACACCGGGCTACCTAAAGAGGAGTCGATGATCTTGGCGATTGGCCTCATCGGTTGTGCCCAAATCACCGCGCGACATTGGCTAGAGAAAGATGTGAAGATGAATAGAGCGCAAGCCTCGGCACTCGTCACAAATCTACTCTGGCGGGGTATTTCCGGATTCCCCCTTCAAAGTTAAACCTGCGGAATTCTCAAGATTAATTAGGATTGCGGCATGACAACTAAGAAGAGTTCGGCAAAATCAGATTCGGCTCGAAGCGAAATTCGAATTACAGTTGCAGATCAAAATAGAGAGATTTCGGTTGAGACTGCTTCAGATCGCGATGCAATTCTCGCGGCAGTAACAAAGTCGCTTTCAACCTCGGAGCCTCTCGTTCTTGTCGATACTCGAGGTCGTCAATATGTCATTCCTGCAGCGAAGATAAGCTCGGTTGAGATCGGCGATATCTCCGAACGTCGAGTCGGTTTCGGCGGACTCTAAAAAAAGTTTTTTTCTAGAATTGCCCGAGTTCTTCCAAAAGTGAATAGCTCAGTTCGCGAATATCCGATGAAATCTGTGCATGCGAGGCGAAAGACAAAACTGATTGCGTTGTAATTTCAGCGCTTTTTACCTCTAGTGCTCTTGGCAGGGCAGGCTCAAGCACGGTGAAATCATGTGTAACGGTTTCATCAAGAGTCGGATCATCGCTGTTATTCATCACTAAGCGCATAGTCGGTGAAACTCCGCTATTGCGTTGGAAATCCCGAATATGAAGCGCACCGCGGATTGAGTGAAATGAAGAGTTCACCGGAATGACCACATATGTCGCCACCGTCATAAGCGCAGAAAGAACGCTTGAAGGTCCGCTTGGAGTATCAATGATGCACAGATCGAAATCATCGTTGAGTGTGTTTAGGAGATTCACATTCTTTAAATCTTGTGAAGCAAGGCGACTTGCTCCTGGAAGTAAGGTGAAACGTTCCATCGTCTTGACAATTGCGTTGGTGATTTGATGTTCTCCGGAGAATACTTCTGCAGAAGTCAGGCGAGGATTTTCTATGCCGCAACGGAAAGTTAGAGTCGCTTGAGGGTCGCAATCAATAGCAAGAACTTTCTTTCCATATTCTGCTGCCGCAGCTGAAATGCAATGAGTAAGAGTGGTTTTGCCAACACCACCTGCAGCGTTGGCAATGAGAACAATGGGAAAATTCATATTCGGCTCTTCTTCAGTCGTTCTCGCGCTTCCTTGAGTTGTGGACTTTCGCGAAAAGATGACGGCAAAGTTGAAAGCGCACTTCGAGTGGCGATGAGAGCGGCATTCGTTCCACTTGTGAAACCTGGAGGCGTGGGCCAGCCATAGAGGCGGCGAGCCCACAACGGAAGTGCGGAGCCAGCAAGCGCTGCAATACCGCCCCACAATGGAGCGATAGGTGTGCCAAATCGAATTAATGGCGGTAGAGGTGGAAGGGCAATGAACAACGCTGCTCTCTTTGCATCATCAGAAGCTCGTAGTTCCGGCAATATGTCTTCAAAATATTTCTGCATTGAATCGACAGAGTTGGGAACTTTGCTCGCTTCAATGCCTACAAACTCAGCAAAAAGAACCATCTCTCTTACATATTGATCCTGCTCTGTTTGACTTAATTTTAATCCTGAACGGAGCGCTGTATCTAGGAAAGCATCAACCATCGCCATGTGAACCCAGAGCAGAAGATGAGGATCATCAAGTCCTAGCTGCGTTGAATCTGGCGAGAAATACCCGCCACTCATCCCAGAAGTTCCTTTATACCTGTTATCAACATTTCAAATGCAATAGCAGCTGTAAGAAGGCCAGCAATCTTCGCAAGGAGCATCACGCCCGATTCCTTGATAACGGAGACAATGCTGGTAGCAAATGTCAGTGTCATTCCAATAATTAAATGTGCACCAATGACAGCGAGTGCAAGAGCGCTCGTCATAGCAGCGCCTTCTACTCGCTGTGAGAAGAGCATGATTGTGACAATTGCGCCAGGACCTGCCAGAAGTGGTGTCCCGAGTGGAACGAGCGCGAGACTCTTGACGTTGTTTGTCGCGCTCTGATCAGTACCTTTCAAGAGATCTAAGGAGACAAGCAATAAGAGCAAGCCACCTGCGCCCTGAAGAGCTGGAATTGAAATATCAAGATAACTCACGATGAGTTGTCCGAATACAGCGAATATCGCAATGATTGAAAGTGAGGTAAGCGCCGCGAGCCAAGCCATGCGAACTTGATCTCTCCGCTTCTGATGCGATGTCAAAGACAAAAACAGCGGGGTGGCACCAGGTGGATCGAGAATGACAAGTAGTGTGACAAATGCTTGTAGTCCAAAAGTTAGTGCAGTTAATTCGTTCACACTCTCACCACCCGATCTTTATTTGCACGTGCACGAAGCGCTTCCCATTGTTCCGGATGGGTGGTGAACTCCGCTAATTGGTTTAGTTTTCCATCTCCGTGATAATCGCTCGACCCAGTAATGATGAGATTTCGCTCTCGTGCGAAATTTTTCAGCGTAACTCTCTCTTCTTGGGAATGGTCGCGGTGATCGACTTCAATTCCATCCAGCCCGGCATTGACCATCTGATCTAGTGATGGAAGTGGAATGACTCGTCCGCGATGCGAGGCCAGAGGATGTGCAATTACTGCAACTCCCCCCGCTTCTTTGATTAATCGAATCGCTAATTCCGGAGATGGTGAGTAATGACTCACATAATATTTTGATCGATTATGGAGCAACGCCGCGAAAACTTCATCGCGCGATTGAAAATAACCTTTTGCAATAAGCGCATCTGCAAGATGGGGTCTACCTAAAGTGGCTTCTCCTTGACGCTGGGCGTGCACCTCGCTCATTGAAATCTCAATGCCAGCGCCGTTCAATCGGGCGATTATCTTCTCCATCCTCGTCAATCTGTTCTCTCGAGTCTTATTCATCTCGGCCACGAGCGGTTTATTTTCACCATCAAATAAAAGAGCAAGAATGTGAATGCTTATTCCATCACTATTCTGACAAGAAACTTCTGCTCCCAATACAAGTTGAAGCGGATCTGATTTTTGTTCAACTCTCTCAAGTTCACTTTTTGCTTCATTCCAGCCGTGGATCGTGTCATGGTCCGTTAGTGCAATCACTCCAAGCCCACGAAGGCGCGCTTTTGCGACTAACTCACTCGGAGAATCAGTTCCATCGCTGGCATTGGAATGCGTATGAAGATCGATAAGCACGCGCTCAAGGCTACTGTGCTTTTGTTGAACTTTCAGTTTCACGATTTCGAAGGACGAAGATGACGCATCCAAAAAGAAGTACTAATACTCCAGGAATCGTTCCTTGAGGTGGAACTTGTCCTATCCACCAATACGCCAGGATTGCACTTACGGGAACTTCGAAGAAAATCACTAGAGAGACGATTGCTGGAGAGAGTCGTTTTAACGTGAGATTGAAAAGAGTATGGCCAAGAATTTGTGCGCCAAATGTAAGCGCAAGAAGAAGTAGCCACTCTCGAGCCTCGAAACCAACAATCTTGTCACCTTTAATGAGCGCAAATATCAAGGCATCGATCGAACAGACGAAGTAGCAAATGGTTGTATATGTTGAAGTATTTAATGTCCTCTGTGCATGTGCACCAAGTGTCATATACAAGGCGGCCAATGCAGCGCATGCGATCGCACAGACATCCCCGATAAAAGCTCTAGTAGATATCTGAAAGTCAATTCCGGTAATGATCAAAACTCCAATGAAAGATATAACCATGCCGATCCATGCTCGCGATGGGATGTGACCGCCAAGACGGACCATGAAATATGCAGTAAAGAGTGGCTGTAATGCGGTGAGTGCAGTACCCGCTGCAACAGTGGTGAATCGCATCGCTAGGAAAAAACAGATGAAATGGAGAGCTAACGCACTTCCAGCAGCGACTGCAATGAGAGCGGCTCGGCGAAATGCAGGATTTTTCCAATCTTGATGCCGCCTCGCAAAAGGTGCCATCAGCATTGTTCCCCACAAGTTGCGCCAAAAGATCAAAGTAAGGATTGGCATCGCACTCAAAGCGATGATGGGACCTGAGGTACCAATTCCGATAATTCCCAATAACAACATTGGAATATCCCGACCTTGCGGCATCTTCGTGTGGTCTCTATCGCGCACGGCGTTAACCTACTATCGGATAGCCTTGCCTCATGGAGGTACCTGATGCGAACAGAAACAATCACTCGTATTTTTCTTGCGAAGCTCGCTGGTACTCCAGTATTTGATCCCAACGGCGATCGAGTTGGCAAAGTAAGAGATGCGGTCACTTCACTAAGAAGTGATAGACAACGCCCCCGCGTTCACGGTTTTATCGTTGAAGTACCTCAACGAAGAAAAATATTCATTCCTATCACCCGCGTAACCTCCATTGATGATGGTGGACTCTTCATAACCGGTTCTCTCAATATTCGCCGATATGAGTTGGGTTCCGGGGAAATTCAAATCTTGGCTGAGTATTTAGATCGTGAAGCGACTCTTCTCGAATCAGGTGAGCGAGTTATTGTTGAAGACATTGCTATGGAAATATCACCAACGAAAGATTGGCACCTCTCGCATATTCATATTTTGAAAGGACAGCGCAGGCTGCGTCGCGGTGTTGCTGAAACGGTGGAGTGGCATCTCATTGAACTTGATCGACATGACCATGTGATTCACCACAATCCTTCAGAGAGCGAAGCGCTCAATAATCTTCCAGCACAAGATCTTGTCGCTGAATTACATGAACTAGAACTCGATCGACGAGCCGAATTAGTCCGATCGCTAGACGATGACAAACTCGCTGATGTACTCGAAGAGATGGATGATGCAGATCGAGTAGAACTTGTCAGCAAACTCGAAGGTGAGCGCGTCGCTGATGTCCTCAGTGAGATGGCGCCCGATGATGCTGCTGACGTTCTGCGAGAAGTTGGTAGCGAGAAAGCAGAATCGCTGCTTAATCTGATGGAAGAAGATGAAGCCGCAGATGTTCGCCAACTTCTCCACTATGAAGATTTTTCGGCGGGCGGAATGATGACGACCGATCCAGTCATTCTTCCAACGGATGCAACAGTCGCCGAAGCACTCGCAGCAGTTCGTCAGAAGGATTTGGCGCCAGCGCTAGCTGCTCAAGTCTTTGTCTGTCGTGCTCCGCTCGAGACGCCCACTGGTCGACTTGTCGGAGTTGTTCATGTTCAACGTCTCTTGCGCGAACCGCCCGCGCTGTCATTGGGACTCGTCCTTGATACGCAACCTGACGCGATTTCTCCTGATACCGGACTTAACGATGTAGTGAAGCATCTTGCAAATTACAACTTAATATCTGTTCCCGTTGTCGATGAGAATGATCGACTCCTTGGAGCGGTCACGGTTGATGATGTTCTTGACCACTTGCTTCCCGCAAATTGGCGAAACACCGAAGAGAGGGGGAACTGATGAAGGAGCGTTCACGACTTTCCATCCCCCGAGAATCTCGACGGAATTTCAAACCAAATTACGATCCAGAAATTTTTGGGCAACTCTCAGAGCGCTTCGCGCGCTTTATCGGTACTGCACGCTTCCTCGTTTACATGACTGTATTTGTCATAACCTGGATTTTGTGGAATGTGTTTGCACCTGTCGAACTGCGGTTCGACAAATATCCATTTATCTTTCTCACACTTCTCTTATCGCTTCAAGCATCGTACGCCGCTCCACTCATTCTTCTTGCTCAGAACCGCCAGGCAGATCGTGATCGCGTTATGTCTCAAGAAGATCGCGCTCGCGATGAAAGAAACCTTGCTGTTACTGAATTTATGGTTCGCGAGATTGCTGCAATGCGAAAGGATCTAGTCGAAGAAATCAAAACGCTTCTTGATGAGCGATCAGGTACTCAATCCCAATCTGACACCAAGAAGTGAGCGCTTTCTAACTGCAAGCGCGTCAGCAATGGAGAAAAAGGCCCGTACTGCGGGATTCTCTTCATCCAATTCGAAGATTGAAGTTCCATTGTCGCCGCTTTGGCGAATATCTATTTGGAATGGAATCTGAGCGAGCAGAGGAATATCAGCGCCAACAAGTCGACTCAATCGCTCCACCGTTTCCTGGCCGCCACCACTTCCAAAGAGAGCAATCTCTTCTCCGGTCTCAGAGATGTACGGAGACATATTTTCGACGACACCAGAAATCTGCTGCTTCAGTTGGTGCGCAATTCGACCAGCACGTTCGGCAACTTCTGCTGCTGCAATTTGCGGCGTCGTTACGATGATGATTTCTGATGTTGGAATGAGTTGCCCTAATGAGATTGCAATATCTCCGGTTCCGGGAGGCAGATCAAGGAGAAGGAAATCTAAATCTCCCCAATATGCATCACTTAATAGCTGTTCCAAAACCCGATGGAGTAACGGGCCCCGATAAGCGACTGGATCTGAACGCTCTGGCTTAAACATCTCGATGGAAACAACCTTGATGCCATCTATTTCTACCGGAATAAATGTTTGATCGATGGCAGTTGGCCTTCGTCCCTCAATGCCTAGTAATCGTGGGATCGAATGGCCATAAACATCGGCATCAAGAATTCCGACGCTAAAACCACGGAGTACAAGTGCTCGGGCAAGGTTGACAGTGACGGAGGACTTTCCTACTCCACCCTTTCCAGAGGCAATTCCAATCGTTCTCGTTAAGGAATCTGGTTGGGCAAAAGGGATAAATTTTTCTTTCCCATTTCTCAATAATTTCTTTACATTTTCCCGCTGCGCTTCATTCATCACGCCAAAATCAAGTTTTATCTCAGTAACTCCTGCGACTTTACTTACGGCGGCATTGATATCTGCACTTAAGCGATCTCGCATAGGGCAACCGGAAATAGTGAGCAGAATCTTGATGTGAGCAGAGCCGTCTTTGAAGGAGACCGATTCGACCATTCCTAAATCGGGTAATGGTCGGTGTAATTCGGGGTCTGAAACTCCAGCAAGTGCGCTGTGAATTTTTTGGAGGATTTCTTGACTCATATAAATCTAGAGAAGATCCGGATCGATTTTTGCTACGTTCTTGATTTCGTTGGTCTGTCGCTTCACTTCGTTGACAACCGGCTTGGTATCTTCAAGCGCATCGTTTATAACTTTCTTTGCAAGATTCTTTGGATTTAGATCTTTGACATCAAGATTCTCAAATCCTGGACCTAAGTTCTCCTTTAACTCGCGAGTCGCATAAGAAGTGAAATTCCGTACTTTATGCAATATCCGAGCAAAGTCTCGTGCAGCAGTCGGTAATCTTTCTGGGCCAACCAAGAAAAGTCCGAGTACGACAAGTCCGAGGAACTCTCCCATTCCGATGCCAAACATGTTTCTATCCTAAGTCTCAGCGCTATAACTTGGTCGCCGCGAGGACACCATCACCAACGGGCAAAAGCATCGGGAGCCACTCGTCTGAGGATTCTGGCAATATCCATAAACCACTTACTCCTGCACCAGTTCCAACTTCCACAACCGATGTTGCCCCGATGAGATGTGCGAGATATCGCAGTAATGAACCAACCGCTGGAGTTGTGTCATATGTTCCGATCTCCGAACCGCGTTGTCGCGCTCTTTGCATAATTTCTGTTTCCGGAATATATGAATTGGCAAAGGCGCGCATATCGCCGCGATCCGCAAAGGAAATCACAGAGTTGTCAGCCATTCCGTTAGAAGTCGAACTCCAAAGCCGGTTCCACCTTTGGGATTTTCGCCAGCATCGTTTTCAGATCGTGCCGGACCTGCAATATCGAGGTGAACCCAGCGACGCTTACCCACAAATTTCTCGAGGAATAAAGCAGCGGTGATAGATCCACCTTGGAAAGCAAACTTGTCTGCCGTGTGATTGAAATCTGCGACATCGCTTTCCAGCGCAATGGAGTAATCATCGACTAGTGGCATATGCCAGACTCGCTCGCCAATAAAATCACCGACACGATTTAAGTTCTTTGCAAGTTTTTCGTCGCGGGTATACATAGCGCCGTAATACCTGCTGAGCCCCAGCGTTGCCGCTCCTGTGAGTGTGGCGATATCGATCAAATAATCTGGGTCTAAATGCTTATCGGCATATGCAAGTCCGTCGGCAAGAACTAGTCGTCCCTCAGCATCGGTGTTGATTACTTCCACCGTCGTTCCACCGTAATGCTTGATGACATCAGATGGCCGTTGCGAAGTTCCTGAAAGTGCATTCTCTGCCAGCATAAGAAGTGCAGTGACTCGAACTGGAAGTTTGAGCTCTGCTGCACTAACGACCGTCATGAGCGCTGCCGCCGCACCGGACATATCGCTCTTCATTCCCATCATGACGTCATAGGGACGTTTGAGAGAGACACCGCCAGTATCAAAGGTAATTCCTTTTCCAACCAATACCACGTGGGGTGAAGTCCGAGCTTTTGGTTGATAACTGACTCGTACAAAACGAGGAGGATGGACTGTGCTGGAATTACCAACTGCTTTCAGTCCTCCGAATTCACGAAGTCCTTGGCCAGAGAGAACTTTGATGGAGACATTTGGAATCTTTCCAAATCGCTTTGCTTGACCTGAGATCCATTCGGGGGTCGCGATGTTTGCTGGTGTATGCACAAGATCTCGCGTGCGCCACGTACCCGAGATGAGTACTTCTGCCTTCTTCAAAACTCTGCGATATGAATCAGATATTAAAAAACTTGGCGTTTCAGGCTGAGGACCGCTCTTCTCGCTCCACGAATAAGAACCGAGAGCCATCGCAACGAGATGAGTGAGCGCATTGGATTCATCGGACGGGCAAAGAGTTAATAGTTGTGCGTTACTTGCTTTTACTTTCCTGCCAAGAGCGGCACCCGCTTTGCGCAGATCTTGGGGGCTTCTCTCCCCGATCCCGACACAATAAATTCGAGAAACTTTCTTCTCATCGCCAAGTAAAGGTATTTCAAGAATCTCAGCAACTTTGCCAGTAAATGCAGGACCAACCTTTGCTAATTCATCGGTTAAAGAGATTTTAAAAGTTTTCTCAATCTCTCGCTTGAGTGATTGTGATACAGCTATTTCGATTCCGTCATTGTTAGTGACAGGCAGAGCAAGATGGGTGATTTCTTTCTTCTTTTTTCCCGAGATGAGCGCCGAAAAGTCTGCGGAGCTGATCTTCGGAATCTGGCGATTCACTTCTTTATAAGCGAGACCGCTGCATTAAGAACGTCAGCAAGATTGCGAGCTTCTTCTTGATTGAGCTCAACGACCAAACGCCCGCCACCTTCCAAAGGGATGCGCATTACCAAGCTTCGTGCCTCTTTGGTGACTTCCATCGGTCCATCGCCAGTGCGGGGTTTCATGGCTGCCATAGATCCTCTGTCTCCCTATCTTGATAGCTCGGCTTCTACTCCAACCCTGCGCCATCAGCGGAGGGGGAGGCGAATTATCTCTGATTTATTGAGTCGAGGGGAAATTGAACGAGGCGCTCAGACGGGCTCGACCGGAAGCAAGAACGCTCAGAACAGATCGCTCTGGAACCCCCAACTTTGCGGCTATCTCAACGGTGCTCTGATTTTTTACGTAATGAAGGATGAGAATCACTCGCTCCTCTTCAGGAAGCGAGGCAATCACATCGGCCAGCGTGACCGGTGTTTCCTTCGCATCGCTCATATAGCCAAGGCTACTCGCCACCTGGTCTGGTCGAGCTAATGACGGAATGTTCGCGCGAACTTACGAAGTGAATACGTCACTGCGATGAGAATCCCCGGTTTGAGCATAAGTAAGAAAATGCGTGGTCCCTTAATTTCTTCAAACCAATCGAATCTTGTTTTTTCATTATCGATTCTTACTAAGGAAAATTCTCCAATCCCCCTGATCCAACGACCTTCATGTATGACAGAGCAAAAATGCGGTGGCTGCCATACATCGATGCGCATGATGTCCAGAATTCCAAATCTTCCAATTCCAGTGAAAGCCTTGATTGTAGTTCCAACTCCTGAATCCGATTCACCGTGCGAAGTGGCGCTCACTTGTGTCAATGCCATCCACTCACTCTGCGAGCGCCAATCAACGAGTCGACGCCATACTTTCTCTACTTCTGCATCAATTGTTACCGATACCCGAAATTTTTCACTCATGATTTGTCGATGGACTCAAGATGATTAATTGCTTCAGCCACTTCTGTGCACCATCGCACAAGTTCATGTTGTCCCGGCTTCATAAAATTCATTCGCGTCAGATCTGCTAATGCAGAATTAAGTGAGTTATAAACGCCAGTAGGGTCAAGAACTGCAATCGGTTTCTCATGAAAACCCAAATAACGTCCTACCCAAATCTCAAATAATTCTTCTAATGTGCCGAGCCCACCAGGCAGAGCAATGAATCCATCAGAGAGTTTCTCAATCGCGCCTTTGCGTTCGCGCATATCAGCAACGACATGAAGTTCGTCCGACTCGTTATCTACAAATTCCACTTTCATCAATCGCTCTGGAATTACTCCGATCGTGCGCCCACCTACAGAACGAGCGCCGCGTGCGACTTCGCCCATCACGGAGATAATGCCGCCGCCCCAGACCAACTCGTGACCTGCTTGTGCAATTGCAACACCTAAAGAAAAACCAAGGTCTCGATGATCTTGTGAAACCGCTTGCGATGATGCGCAATAGACAGCAATTCTCATAAGCGCACTCTAAAGCAGCGCCTTTGATAGCGTTCCGCCATGTCCGCGGCAAAAAAAGTTGCATTTGGTTATGGCGTTGCAACAATCGCGGCCGATGGATCAACCTTAGATACCTTATTCATCCATTGTGGACTTGGTGGAATCGATAGCGCTGCAAAACCCGATCTCTCCGGCCTACTTGAAGCCGATCCGGTTCGAGAAATTTCCCGTCGAGAAATCGCATTAGAAATCGATTTAAGTGCTGCGCCTCTTGATGTCTCAGATGCTTACCTCAGACTTCATCTTCTCTCGTATCGACATGTAAAGCCGCATGGACTCTCCCTCGAAGGAATTTTTTCAATTCTTCCTAATGTGGTGTGGACTTCACATGGTCCGTGTTCTATTAATAACTTTTCGAAAGTTCGACTTCAGATGCTTCGAAGCTACGGCTCCATCAATGTATTAGGTGTCGACAAGTTCCCACGAATGGTTGATTATGTAATTCCAGAAGGAGTTCGCATTGCTGATGGCAATCGAGTCAGACTTGGCGCGCACCTTGCATCCGGAACTACCGTCATGCATGAAGGATTCGTCAATTTCAATGCAGGAACTCTTGGTAAGTCGATGGTCGAAGGACGCATTTCAGCAGGTGTTGTTGTCGGAGATGGCTCTGATATCGGTGGCGGTGCATCCATCATGGGAACGTTGAGCGGTGGTGGGAAGGAAATCGTTTCTGTAGGTGAGCGCACTCTTCTCGGGGCAAATTCGGGAATCGGAATCTCGCTTGGCAATGATTGTGTTGTTGAAGCTGGTCTCTATCTCACAGCAGGAACAAAGGTTTCCCTTCCTGATGGAACTTCGGTTACGGCGCGTGAATTATCAGGAGCCAACGGAGTTCTTTTTAGAAGAAATTCACGAACAGGTGTTGTGGAAGGGCTTCCGCGCACCGGTTCATGGGGTGGCTTAAATAGCATCCTTCACGCACATCAGTAACGCAACTACATCAGACAGATGAGGTTCCTTCTCAAGGATACTTGTAAGCATTCATCTCGGAACTTTTGAACCCAGAACGAACGGATCGAATCGTCAAACCAGGTAGAAGGAAGTTTGACTCCGGCGCGAA
>RHAU01000041.1 GCA_010032125.1 Actinomycetota bacterium
GTAGACAAGATTGAACGTGCGATCTGCCCGGGTGAAGGTGCGTGCGGAGGTATGTACACCGCCAACACCATGGCATCGGTTGGAGAGGCAATCGGCTTATCGTTGCCGGGATCAGCTGCTCCTCCTTCTATCGATCGCCGTCGCGATGCATATGCAATCAAGTCAGGTGAGGCGGTCGTCAATCTCATCCGCCAAGGAATCACTACGCGCGATATTTTGACTAAAGAAGCTTTTGAGAATGCGATAACGATAGTAATGGCGCTCGGCGGTTCAACAAATGCGGTGCTTCACTTACTTGCACTCGCTCATGAAGCGCGCGTCGATCTCACGCTAGATGATTTCCATCGAGTGGGTTCACGAGTACCACTTCTCGGTGATCTCAAACCATTTGGAAAATATGTAATGAATGATGTCGATAAAGTCGGCGGTATTCCTGTTGTACTCAAATCTCTATTGGATGCCGGTCTCATCCACGGAGACTGTTTGACAGTTACCGGAAAAACGATGGCAGAAAATCTTGCCGATATAACGCCGCCTGATCCCGATGGCGAAATTCTTAAAGCTGTATCTAATCCTTTAGCAAAGACTGGTGGCATCACGGTTCTTGGAGGGACGCTGGCACCGGACGGAGCGGTAACAAAAGTTGCTGGCGTTGGCGTTGAAATCTTCGAAGGTCCCGCGCGAGTTTTTGATCGTGAGCAAGCGGCTATGGACGCCCTTGAGAATGGAACGATTCAAGCAGGCGATGTTGTTGTCATTCGATACGAAGGTCCAAAAGGCGGACCAGGAATGCGCGAAATGTTAATGATCACTGGCGCAATAAAAGGGGCTGGTCTTGGTAAGTCAGTTCTACTTCTTACCGATGGTCGTTTCTCTGGTGGAACAACTGGATTATGTGTAGGTCACGTCGCTCCTGAAGCAGTTGATGGTGGACCGATTGCACTTGTCAAAGATGGAGATCGAATTCGAATTGATACTTCAAAACGAACTTTGGATTTACTTGTAAATGCAGAAGAACTTGATAATCGACGTAAGAACTTCCGTCCTCTGCCGAATCGCTATAGCCACGGAGTTCTCGCCAAATATGCGAAATTAGTGGGTTCTGCCTCGCGTGGAGCGGTCTGCGACTAGTTCCAGATTCTGAGATGGCTATCTCAGGGGTTGACTACACACTTCGCGTGACGGAATAATCGCGCCATGGCAACGAACACAATCTCTGTATCAGTGGTGGTGATTCGTTGCGCGTGATCTAAAAGAAAGATCACGCGCACCCTCAGGAAACTGAGGGTTTTTGCATTAGTGGACCAAATAAGTCGAAGTGGAGGTGAGCAGAATGGGTGAGCAGATTACGGGCGCACAATCTCTCGTGAAGTCACTTGAGCTTGTCGGCGTTGAAGTCATGTTTGGAATTCCCGGTGGCGCAATCCTTCCTGCTTACGATCCGATTTTTGATTCGAAGATTCGTCACATTTTGGTTCGCCACGAACAAGGTGCGGGTCATGCTGCAACGGGGTATGCCCAGGTCACCGGCAAAGTCGGTGTCTGTATCGCAACGTCTGGCCCAGGTGCGACAAATCTTGTAACGCCTCTAGCTGATGCGCAAATGGATTCCGTTCCCATTGTTGCAATTACCGGCCAAGTCCCAGGCCCTGCGATTGGAACTGATGCTTTTCAAGAAGCTGATATTCGTGGTGTGACGATGCCCATCACTAAGCACAATTATTTGATTACTAATCCTGATGACATTCCGCGCGCGATTGCCGAAGCTTTCTACATAGCAGGATCTGGTCGGCCAGGCCCCGTACTTGTCGACATAGCAAAAGATGCGCTTCAGCGAATGACGGAGTTTAAGTATCCACAATCCGTTTCGCTCCTTGGTTACAAGCCGCAAACCGAACCAGATTCCCAATCGATTCGTGATGCTGCTGCGCTCATTGCACAGTCAAAGAAGCCAGTTTTCTATGTTGGCGGCGGAGTGATAAAGGCAAATGCCTCTGCAGAGTTAATCAAATTAGCTGAACTCGTCGGTGCACCGGTAGTGACGACGCTGATGGCACGCGGTGCATTCCCCGATAGCCACGCACAAAACCTCGGCATGCCAGGTATGCATGGAACGGTTGCGGCCGTAACCTCGCTACAGAAAGCCGATTTACTTATTACTTTGGGCGCGCGTTTCGATGATCGTGTAACCGGCAAGCTCTCATCTTTTGCTGTAAATGCAAAGGTGATTCACGCAGATATTGATCCGGCTGAGATTGGCAAAAATCGATACGCAGATGTCGCAATAATCGGTGATCTTAAGGAATCAATTCGCGCTCTCATTCCTGCGGTCGACGCAGAGCTTAAGAAATCAAAACCAGATTTAGAGACGTGGTGGCGCCAGATGAATTCGCTCCGCTCCACATACCCACTCGGCTACAACGAACCTGACGATGGTTCCGTCTCACCGCAATATGTGATTGAACGTATCGGCGCCATTACCGGCCCAGATGCAATTTATGTTGCCGGCGTTGGACAGCATCAGATGTGGGCGTCGCAATTTATTAAATATGAAAAGCCACGGACCTGGCTTAATTCAGGCGGACTGGGAACTATGGGATATGCAGTACCAGCAGCCATGGGAGCAAAAGTTGGCGCACCAAAAACTCCGGTGTGGGCGATTGATGGAGATGGATGTTTCCAAATGACCAACCAAGAGTTGGTGACATGTTCTCTTAATAACATTCCAATCAAAGTGGCAATTATCAATAATGAAAGTTTGGGAATGGTGCGCCAATGGCAATCACTCTTCTATCAAGGTCGCTATTCAAATACTGATCTTCACTCCAAACGAGTACCTGACTTTGCAAAACTTGCCGAAGCAATGGGTTGCGTAGGACTTCGCTGTGAAAGCAAAGGCGATGTCGATCGGATCATCAAGGAAGCGAATGCGATTAACGATGCTCCAGTTGTTGTCGATTTCAATGTTCATAGAGATGCGATGGTTTGGCCGATGGTCGCTGCAGGAACGTCTAATGATGAAATCCTGATTGCACGAGAAATGGCGCCGGACTGGGATTCCCAGGAGTTATAGCGATGGCCCAACACACACTTTCAGTACTCGTCGAAAATAGCCCCGGCGTCCTTGCCCGTGTGGCCGGACTCTTTGCCCGTCGCGGTTACAACATTGATTCTCTTGCGGTCGGACCTACCGAAAATCCCACTGTCTCGCGCATGACAATCGTTCTCAATCTTGAAGGACATGCGCTCGATCAAGTGAGCGCTCAACTATTCAAATTAGTTAACGTTATAGGAATCCAAGAAATGAAATCTGGCGAGTCTTATCAACGTGAATTGCTCTTCGTAAAAGTGAAGAAATCAAATGGAAATGAGGCGAAAATCGCCGAGATTGCCTCTCGATTCAATGGCCGCGTGATTGATGATGGTTCAAGCACTGTAACCATCGAAGCAGTTGGAATGCCGAAAGATCTTGAAGCACTGCTGTCGCAATTGAAAGAATTTGGTCTTCGCGAACTTGTTCAATCAGGTGTGATTGCAATCGAAAGTGGCGATGTCACACTTGCGGAGCGAACTCTGACAGAAACTGGCGTTGCATCGTCGGAAAGCCATAGCCAAACTGAGGATTATCAGAATTAACCATGCTTACTAACAGAGACGGGAGATAACATGGCAACGATCTATCACGAGGAAGATGCGGACCTTTCGGTAATTCAAGGAAGGAAAGTCGCTGTCATTGGTTACGGTTCACAAGGACACGCACACGCGCTCAACCTTCGCGACAGTGGAGTTGATGTTCGCGTTGGTCTTGCAGAAGGTTCGAAATCGCGAGCAAAAGCCCAAGAAGAAGGTTTGCGCGTTCTCTCCGTTGCAGATGCCGTCAAAGAAGCAACCGTCATCATGCTTCTTGCGCCGGATCACAAACAGCGCCACATTTATAAGGAATCAATTGAGCCTAATTTGAAAGCCGGAGATGCTCTCTTCTTTGGACATGGTTTCAATATTCGTTTTGGTTACATACAGCCCCCCGCAAATGTCGATGTTTGTATGGTCGCGCCAAAAGGTCCAGGTCATCTCGTTCGCCGCGAATACGTTGCTGGACGTGGCGTTCCAGATATCGTCGCAGTCGAGCAAGACGCTACGGGGAATGCATGGCCATTAACGCTCTCGTATGCCAAGGCGATGGGTGGACTTCGTGCTGGCGCAATCCTGACGACATTTACTGAAGAGACCGAAACTGATCTCTTTGGCGAGCAATCAGTTCTTTGCGGCGGCGCTTCACAACTTGTTATGTATGGATTTGAAACACTCGTTGAAGCGGGTTACCAACCTGAGGTTGCTTATTTCGAGTGCCTGCACGAACTTAAACTGATTGTTGATCTGATGTATGAAGGTGGAATCGCAAAACAACGCTGGTCAGTGTCGGATACCGCGGAATACGGCGATTACATCTCTGGCCCTCGAGTAATTGACCCTCGCGTAAAAGAGAATATGAAAGCAGTGCTTGCGGATATCCAAAGCGGAGCATTTGCAAAGCGATTTATTGATGATCAAGATGCAGGCGCACCCGAATTCAAATCTCTACGTGCTAAAGGAGAGCAGCACCCAATCGAATCGGTTGGTCGCGAACTTCGCAGCATGATGTCCTGGGTTAAATCATCGAACAAAGATGATTACAAGGAAGGTTCTGCAGCGCGTGAGTAAACCAGTTGTATTAATTGCGGAGGAATTGAGCCCTGCAACACTTGATGCATTGGGCCCTGATTTTGAAATTCGCAATTGTGATGGCGCGAATCGAAGCGAACTCCTCGCTGCGCTCGGCAAAGGCGTTGACGCCGTATTGATTCGCTCTGCAACGAAGATGGATGCCGAAGCGATTGCGGCTGCTCGAGGTTTAAAAGTGATTGCGCGAGCAGGAGTTGGTCTTGATAACGTCGATATTCCCGCTGCGACTGCGGCCGGAGTTATGGTCGTCAATGCGCCAACCTCAAATATCGTCAGCGCAGCAGAGCTAGCGATTGCGCTCTTACTCGCTTCTGCGCGCCATGTTTCGGCTGCTCACGCCGCGCTTAAAGGTGGAAAATGGGCGCGTTCGAAGTACACAGGTGCTGAACTTTTTGAGAAAACACTTGG
>RHAU01000042.1 GCA_010032125.1 Actinomycetota bacterium
GGCGACCAACATCGACGAGTTCTTCGGAAAATACTTTTGTCCATGAAGTTCCACTCTTGGCCAGCGGCTCTCCAGTTTCTGGATCTACAACCCCAACGGCGTGAAATTTCTCGGCTTCGTCATTGACGGCAGGAGCGTGTCCACGCCCTTTTTCAGTAATGGCATGCACCAGAACCGGACCGCCAAACTTCTTTGCTTGATGAAGTGCCTTTTCCAATGCAAGAAGATCATGGCCATCGACTGGTCCGATGTATTTCAAACCCAAATCTTCAAACATTCCTTGTGGTGCAACTATGTCTTTGATGCCCTTCTTCATACCGTGCAAAGTTTCGTAAATCGGATGACCTACAACTGGAGTTCGCTCAAGAACTCCTTTGCCCCAATCCAGAAATCTTTCGTAACCTTTTGTTGCACGTAGCGTTGAAAGATATGTCGCAACGCCACCGATGGTTGGAGAGTAGGACCTTTCGTTATCGTTAATCACAACGACGAGCGGAAGATTTTTCGCAGCAGCGATGTTATTGAGAGCCTCCCACGACATTCCGCCAGTGAGTGCGCCATCTCCCACGACCGCTACAACGCACCGGTCCTTAATTCCCTGAACTACAAAACCTCGCGCAATTCCATCTGCCCACGAGAGCGCTGTCGAAGCATGCGAATTCTCAATGACATCATGCTCGCTCTCTCGACGATTGGGATATCCAGAGACGCCGCCACGTTGTCTTAATCGCTCAAATCCCGACGCTCTTCCTGTCAAAATTTTGTGAACATAGGACTGATGTCCGGTATCAAAGACGATCACATCATGCGGAGAATGAAATGTTCGATGAATTGCGATTGTTAATTCCACGATTCCTAGATTGGGTCCGAGATGACCACCGGACTTTGAAACTTTCTCGATAAGGAATTCTCGAATTTCCGAAGAAAGAGATTCCAATTCCTCCGTACTCATGCGCGAGAGATCCGAAGGGGATTTCAGCCGCGGCAGGAAATTCATGTTGGAATGGTAATCCGAGTTTAGGAAAGAAGTGAGCGGAGAACGTACTGCATGATGCCACCGTGCCTGTAATAGTCAGCCTCACCAGGCGTATCAATCCTGACCCGCGCCGTAAAGGTCTTCGATCCTGCCTGCACTGTGACCTTTGTAGGGATTGAGCCGTTATTCAGTTCGGTCACTCCCGTAATTGAAAATATTTCATCGCCAACAAGACCAAGAGAAGTTGCATTCTCTCCATCGTTGAACTGCAATGGGAGTACACCCATGCCAATCAAGTTTGAACGGTGGATGCGCTCAAAAGATTCTGCGATAACTGCTCTTACGCCAAGAAGTGCGGTTCCCTTTGCTGCCCAATCTCGCGAGGAGCCAGATCCGTATTCTTTTCCAGCAAGAATAATTAATGGAACTTTTGCGGCTTGATACGCCATTGACGCTTCATAAATCGTTGTCTGCGAACCGCCGGAGAGGAAATTCCGAGTAAATCCTCCCTCAACTCCATCGAGAAGGAGATTCTTCAGTCTGATGTTTGCAAAAGTTCCACGGATCATCACTTCGTGATTTCCGCGTCGTGATCCATAGGAATTGAAATCTGCTTTTGCCACGCCATTATCAATTAGGTACTTACCAGCGGGCGAATCGACCTTGATTGAACCGGCCGGTGAGATGTGATCTGTCGTGACAGAATCCCCAAGTTTTGCAAGAACGCGCGCTCCCGCAATATCTGTTACCGGTTCTGGATTTCGGGGCATCCCTTCGAAATAAGGTGGCTTACGTACATACGTTGACCGAGCATCCCATTCAAAAACTTCACCGGTGGGAGTATCAAGTGAGGTCCAAAGATGGTCCCCAGCGAAGACGCTTGAATAATCCTTCCTGAACATATCTGCTGAAATAACAGAGTCGATTACGCCTTGAATTTCTTGTGGTGTCGGCCAAATATCTTTTAAGAAGACATCATTACCCGAACCATCTTTACCTAATGGTTGGCTATCAAAATCATGATCCATGGTTCCGGCTAGAGCGTAGGCAACGACGAGAGGAGGTGAGGCCAGGTAATTCATCTTTACATCAGGACTAATTCGACCTTCAAAATTGCGATTACCAGAAAGGACTGCCGTAACTGCAAGATCATTCTCGTTCACTGCTCGACTCACATCAGCAGGCAAGGGTCCTGAATTTCCAATACATGTTACGCAGCCATAACCGACAAGATTAAAGCCGAGCTTCTCTAAATAAGTTGTAAGACCAGCCTTCTCGTAATAATTCGTGACAACTTTAGAGCCGGGGGCAAGCGTGGTCTTTACCCAAGGTTTACTGGAGAGACCTTTCTCGACCGCTTTCTTCGCGAGAAGTCCAGCGCCAATCATCACGCTTGGATTTGAAGTATTGGTGCACGAAGTAATCGAGGCTATTACAACGGCGCCGTTTGTGATGGCGCCAGTCTTACTTCCTACAGTTACTTCTACAGGTGAGCGGTTTGTTTTCTCAGAAAAATATGTCGCCACGCTCTTTTCAAAAGAACTCTTCGCTTGCGATAGCGGCACGCGATCTTGCGGACGCTTTGGTCCGGCAATCGAGGGAACAACACTTCCCAAATCAAGTTCAAGATTTTCCGAATATCGTGGAGTTGCGGCTGGGTCGTGCCATAGACCTTGGCGCCTTGCATATTTTTCAACGAGTTCACGCTGTTCTACAGAGCGACCTGTTAGTTCTAAATATCTGATTGTTTCTTCATCAATCGGGAAGATTGCTACCGTTGAACCATACTCAGGAGACATATTTCCGATAGTGGCTCGATTAGCCATAGGCAGCGCAGAAACTCCGGGGCCATAAAATTCCACGAACTTACCTACGACGCCGTGCTTACGAAGCATTTCGGTAATTGTGAGAACGAGATCTGTTGCGGTCGTTCCTATCGGTAGTGATCCGTGGAGCTTGAAACCAACCACCCGCGGAATCAGCATCGAAACAGGTTGTCCTAGCAAGGCTGCTTCAGCCTCAATTCCACCTACGCCCCATCCGAGAACGCCAAGTCCATTGACCATCGTCGTATGTGAATCCGTTCCAACAACGGTATCTGGATATGCTCGATTAACACCATCTACATTGCGAATCATCACAACTCGGGCCAGGTACTCGATATTTACTTGGTGAACAATTCCGGTTCCGGGTGGGACAACTTTAAATTCATCAAAGGCAGTCTGTCCCCAACGGAGAAAACGATAGCGTTCTGTGTTTCGCTGATATTCGATATCTACGTTCTGCTGAAAGGAATCTTTAGTTCCGTAAGTATCAGCAATGACGGAATGGTCGATAACGAGCTCTGCTGGAGCAAGCGGATTAACCTTCTTTGCATCTCCCCCAAGTTGAGTAATTGCTTCGCGCATAGTTGCCAGATCAACGATGCATGGCACACCCGTGAAATCCTGCATGATGACTCGCGCCGGAGTGAATTGAATTTCTGTATCAGGATGTGAATCCGGATTCCATTGGGCAAGAGCCGTAATTTGTGCGGCGGTGATATTTGCGCCATCTTCTGTTCGAAGTAAGTTTTCGAGAAGAATTTTCAACGAGAAAGGAAGAGTGCTTGCACCATCTAACTTCGTAATATCAAAAATTTCATAGGAAGCATTACTTAGCTGGAGTGTGGTTTTCGCGCCGAAGGAATTCTTACTCACGTCGATATCTTAGTGGCCCGCCTTTTTATTGGTCATTTGCCAATGTTTAGGCGCGAATGAAACGTGCCACACATTCAATGTGATGGGTCATAGGGAAGAGATCAAGAGCGCGAATCTGATCAAGTCGGTATCCGCGGTCTATGGCGATACGACTATCACGAGCCAAAGTAGCTGGATCGCACGATACATAGACAACAGTCCTAGGTTCCAAAGCAAGAATCGATTGAAGCGTAGAACCGCCGACTCCAGATCGTGGTGGATCTACTATCACCACATCTGCACGAACATATTTCTTTATTGACTTCTCAACCGAGCCCTCGACAATCTCCACTGTCGCATCCGTTGCGAAATTCCTTCGTGCGTCAGTAACTGCGCCAGAGTCGGACTCAATAAGAGTGATGCGACCCGTCTTGCCAACCAATTCGACGAGGGCGCCTGTAAACAAGCCGACTCCACCATATAAATCGAATACATGATCTCATCACTTATCTGGCACTCCGAAATTGCGATGAGATTGTCGGAGCGAGATGAATGAAATCCTACTTTCCGATCGGGAGTTACTGAAAATGCTACCCTCGTTCGCCAATGTTGAGTCGGCTTCACTTCTTCAACCGCAATATCTATTTCTATCTTTCCGATACGACTGAATTGATCTTTGATGATCTCGCTCTTTAATTTTCTTTGTCGCTCGAGTGACACATGTTGAAAGTCGCAACCACCGCATCCACGTGCATGTGCATATTTACACTGTGGTGATACGCGATCTGATGACGGCTGCAATACATCTGTTGCATCTGCCCGTGCGAATTTCGAAGTGACATCAGTGATTTCAATGCGCACGCGTTCTCCTGGAATTGCGTGGCGAACAAATATCACTCGACCATCATGACGAGCAACGCAATGTCCACCATGAGCGATACCAGTGATATCAACTTCGAGAATATCGCCGACGTTCACGAGTCCCCATTCTTAAGAGTGCACGCGGCCTTGAATACGCTGCGTTTTCAGTAGATATAGCCTAGAAGGTGTAGATTCTTCCCTCGTGCACATCGTCATCATGGGATGCGGTCGCGTAGGTTCAACTTTGGCGCAGGATTTTCAATCGCTTGGCCACACGGTCTCTATCATCGATCAGGATCGTGAAGCTTTTCGCCGCCTTGGCCCAAACTTTTCGGGAACGACGGTCACTGGCATGGGATTTGATCGCGACACTTTATTGCAGGCTGGTATCGAAAAAGCTGATGCATTTGCCGCCGTTTCTAATGGCGATAACTCAAATATCCTGGCGGCACGCGTAGCGCGCGAAACCTATGGCGTGAAGAAAGTCGTGGCACGAATCTACGACCCTGCTCGTGCAGAGATTTATCAACGGCTTGGAATTCCTACTGTCGCAAC
>RHAU01000043.1 GCA_010032125.1 Actinomycetota bacterium
CACAGCACCTGTTGCTCCAGCACCCGTTGCTGAAGTCAAAGTAGAGAAGAAACCAGTTGAAGTGAAGATTGAAGCAGCACCTGCCCAGATCGGATCATCAACAGAACTTCTCGAAAAAATCGCTGGAATCAAATCTGATGCTCCACTTTGCGTTACATGCGGAGTGAAGATGCGCGCATCTGGTGCGTGCTATGTCTGCGAAGGTTGCGGATCAACATCGGGTTGCAGCTAATCAGTTCTCTTGCCAGTAAAGCCCCGGTTTTATACACCGGGGCTTTACTGCTTCATCAAGACAATTCCTAGGATTCGGCAATGACCATCGAAAAAGTTCGAAGCGCACTCAACGCTGCAGTTCGCGCCATCGATGGATCTCCTCGCGAAGGTCAGATCGAGATGGCAGAAGCGGTCGCAAATGCGCTTGCAGATCGCCATCACCTTCTCGTTCAGGCAGGAACAGGCACTGGAAAATCACTCGCTTATCTCGTCCCATCTCTAGTCCATGGCAAACGAGTTCTTGTCGCAACAGCAACTCTGGCCTTACAACGACAACTTGTTGAGCGAGATCTACCGCGAGTAAAGGAAGCCCTCGAAAAAGAACTTGGTCGAAGTATTACTTTCGCAGTTTATAAAGGCGTTGGAAATTATCTCTGCCTGCAGAAAATGAATGCAGATGAAGGAAGTATTGATAGCGAAGTTCTG
This sequence comes from Actinomycetota bacterium, assembly GCA_010032125.1. Lineage (GTDB taxonomy): Bacteria > Actinomycetota > Actinomycetes > Nanopelagicales > Nanopelagicaceae > MAG-120802. The sequence continues at coordinate 700 of RHAU01000043.1, forward strand.
GTCGACATTTCATCGCTCGAAAAGGATGCGCGACGCTTGCGAGAGTGGGCTGCAAAGCCGGGGATTTCTGGAGATCGCGATGATGCCCCTGATGTAGATCGACGAGTCTGGCTGGCAAATTCAACCTCAGGGCGAGAATGTGTGGGCGCAGATGAATGTCGATATGGAACCGAATGCTTTGCGGTCAATGCAAAAGCAAGAGCCCAGAACGCCGACATCGTCGTAACAAATCACACTCTGCTTGCCATCGAAATCGTTGATTCACATCCGATACTTCCCGAGCGTGATGCTGTCATTCTTGATGAAGCACACGAATTTATGGACCGCACTACCCAGGCCGTAACCGAGGAGTTGACTTCAGGTCGCATCTCTCGCGCCGCTGCCATGACTCGCAAACATATGCCCGGAAAACTTGCCGAGGCTTTTGTGAAAGCGGCAGATAATTTTTCAGAAGCGATGGATGACTATGGTCAGGAATATCGCATTTCCGCAGCAGATGAGCGACGACTGACCGAACTCCCTGATGCGCTCGCTGCACCGGTACGAAAAGTGAAAGAGGCAGCCGAAGCAGTCGTTGCCGCCATCAATGCAGATAGTGAAATTCTCGATCCCGATCTGATGGCAGAGCGAGCGCGAGTAAAAGGCGCCGTTAACGAAGTAAAAGTCACTGCCCAAAAAATGATGCGGATGGGAACGGGTTCAGTTCTCTGGTACGAGCCGACCTTCTCGACGCTTTATCTCGCACCGCTTGTTGTTTCATCGGTTTTGCGCGAGAACTTATTTACTCAAACTCCTGTTATCGCCACGAGTGCGACGCTCACCGTCGGGAAGAGTTTTGATCCCATCGCGCGAAATCTTGGAATTCTTGGGGGAGAGAGCGAAGAGGATGCTGAAGAGAAATGGTCTGTCGATCCTTCGAATGTACAGATGCTTGATGTCGGTTCGCCCTTTGATTTTGCAAACCAAGGCATGCTTTATCTGCCACGCCATCTGCCAGAACCTGGCAGAGATGGCCCCAGCAAAGAAGCCCTAATCGAACTGGGTGAATTAATCGATGCCGCTGGAGGGCGAACGCTGGCGCTCTTCTCTTCATGGCGCGGTGTTGAGATGGCCGATGAACATTTACGACGAGTTCTTGCCGAGTTGCCCATCACCATCATCACGCAACGTCGCGGAGATAGCGTCGGATCATTAGTTGAGAGATTTGCTCACGATCCAACATCTATTCTTTTGGGGACGATGAGTTTGTGGCAAGGAGTTGATGTACCTGGTCCATCTTGCACACTCGTCGCCATTGATCGAATCCCATTCCCGCGTCCCGACGATCCGGTGATGTCAGCACGCGCAGCCGAAGCAGATGCTGCTGGCGGTTCTGGTTTTATGCAGATATCACTACCGCGCGCGGCGCTTTTGTTGGCGCAAGGTACGGGTCGGTTAATCCGTTCCATCGATGATCGCGGAGTTGTAGCGATATTGGATTCGAGAATTGTGAATAAACGTTATGGATCAATCCTTCTCAATTCCATGCCACCGCTCTGGCGCACGAGCGATGGTGCGGTTGTCAAAGATTCGCTTAAGCGACTCCACCAACAATACGGCGAACCATAATTTCAACTGCCGGCCAACTTCGCGCAAAACTTGGATGTAAATTCGCACTACTTACTTCATTTACTTCAAACCAGCGTAAATCAATAGTTTCGTGGTTCTTCTCGAAGAGAAATGCTTCGGCAGAAGCAGTCGCAATGATGGTGTCATAGCGCCAATCTCCATGGTCATCGCGATGTTCACTATGCGCTTGTACAAGTTCTACCTTGATTCCAATCTCTTCATTCGCTTCGCGCAACGCCGCTTCAAGGGAACTCTCATGTGAATCTCGTGCACCACCCGGGATGCCCCAGGTATCTCCGTTATGTACCCAAGGTGCGCGATGCTGAAGCAGGACTTTTCCGGCATGAACGAGAAGCAATCCTGCTGCGCCATGGACGCCCCAATGTTTCGATCCGCAGCGGCATTCGACCCATCCATCACCATCGCGGCTTGCCATATCGCTAGTTTTCCACAGAAAGATTGGAGTGGTTCTCTTCGCGTAAGCGCGAAACTATCGTCCTGTAATGCTGGTTTTCTTTCTTCTGATCGCACTTTCGCTCGCTCCATTGCCCTCGGTTGCCGAAGAATGTGATGGCAACACATGTATCGATGTCAGCGCAGACGAAAATAAGGAAGTCGTCATCACAGTACGAAAAAATTCTCCCGGATCTCATGGGACAAAAAAGCCTCAACCAGGTCCAAGCGCCAAACCAGCGGTAAAGAAACCATGGATTCCATGGTTACCTAAAGCACCGACGACATATCGGCCAAAGCCGCGAAAAAGTCCATCACCAAAAGTAAAAACTCAAAAGATTTCCGCTACCTCGGTCATGGATCAAGTACGAAGCGTCTTGCCCAAAGGAGTCATCATCACGCAGCCAGGATCTGGCGCGCTTGTTCGAGAACCGGTTTATTTCAGAACAACCGTTCCGACTCGTTTTTCCGCCGTCATTATCGTTTTGGAAATTCCAATTCAGATCAACTTAACCGCTAAATATTTTTGGAATTTTGGAGATGGCGGAACGTTGCTAACGACCGAACCTGGCGCTCCGTATCCGTTATCCACCATAAGTCACACATACAAGAGCGCAGATTCATACCCGGTCTCGCTCCAGGTGCAATGGCAAGGAACATGGCGAAGTGGGCCACTCGCTGCCCCCATTCGCGGCGAAATCTCTCAAGTCTTTTCTACTCGGCTCAAAGTAGATCACGCCAACTTCCGTATCACCGGCTAGTTATCAACAGAATACTTACCCAACACTTTCCAATCAGCGCGATGTAACCATGCTTCGCGCATGACAACTCTGACATCACCCATTGATTTACTTGCAGCAGTCCCATTTCTCATCGGATTCCAACCAGAAAGTTCCATCGTACTTATCGGCCTTCGCGAGAGTTCGATTGAGGTTGCGATGCGCGTTGATTTTCCGAACGAAGCCGACCCCGAACTCAATGCGAAGCTCAGTTCCCACCTCCGCGATAACGCCATCGAATCTGCCCTTCTTGTCTCATATATCCCCGATAGCCCAAGTGAAGTTGACTTGGTAATTAAGACTTTAAGCGAAGCGATTGAAAGCGTTGGCGTTGAAATCCGCGAATCTCTCATTGTGGTGGGAGATAGATGGCGCTCTTTGATCTGCGATGACACCGAGTGTTGTCCCGAAGAAGGTCAACCGCTTCCAGATTTGAGCACATCGCGAATCACCGCCGAGCAAATCTCCTTGGGTAACCCATTGCCGTTCAAGGACGAGAGCATGATGGTGGAATCACTCTTACCGATGTCACTCGATCCTGAAGTAGATGATGAAATTACTCGTTGCCTTGAATTTTCAAAAAATATGACGACTGGAGAGATTCAGAAACAGGGAGCCGAATCATTTCTAGACCTGGTGAGCGATTTTCAAGCAGATGGAATCTGTCGAGATAAGAAGTTGATTGCTCTAGTACTCGTACGGCTGCACGATCTACAAGTACGAGATTTTGCTTTAGGAACTGTGAGCGAAGAGAAACTTCATCTTTATAGCGACTTCTTCAAATGGTTACTGAAATCCGCTCCGAAAGGTTACGTCGCGCCAGCCGCTACTCTCTTCGCAGCAGTAAGTTATGAACGCGGAGATGGCGCAATTGCTCATCGCGCTATTGATCGTGCGCTTGAAGATTCGCCGAATTACTCCCTCGCACTTTTATTGCGCCAGGTCTTTACAACAGGGCGAAACCCGGAGTTTTTCCGAGTGATGCGTGCTGAACTTCACCCAAAAGTTTGCGATGCAATCTTCTCGGGTAGCATGAGCGCGTGAACATCGGTGTTCCCAAGGAAATCAAGAACAATGAATTTCGCGTAGCGATTACGCCTTCGGGAGTTCGCGAACTTACCTCTCGAGGTCACGCCGTATTTATTGAGGCAAGCGCAGGTCTCGGCTCAGCCATCTCGGATAGCGATTATGAGGCTGTTGGCGCAACAATTCTTAAGAGCGCAGATGAAGTATGGTCGAAAGCCGAATTAGTTCTGAAGGTCAAAGAGCCGATTGCTGCCGAGTATTCACGGATGCGAAAAGGTCAGGTTCTCTTTACTTACCTCCATCTTGCCGCTTCTCGCGAATGCACAGACGCTCTTGTTAAAAGCGGTATCACTGCAATCGCATATGAAACAGTTGAAGTAAATGGGGCGTTGCCACTTCTTGCTCCTATGAGTGAAGTTGCTGGACGCATGGCAGCCCAAGTCGGCGCTGCTGCACTTCAAAAAAGTGCGGGCGG
>RHAU01000044.1 GCA_010032125.1 Actinomycetota bacterium
CCTCTTCAAAGGAAAAACACTGCCACGGTACTTGAACAACCTATGGCGCGATTGTATCGTTCCACCCATGTCCGAAACATCGCGTCTACCAAAGCCCGTTGTTGAATCTTGGGAATGGCAGTACCAAGGAGCATGCCGCTCGCTGCCAACCGAGATGTTCTTTCATCCAGATGGAGAGCGCGGTCCCCGGCGCGTTGCTCGCGAGAAGGCCGCCAAGGCTGTCTGCGCGACCTGCCCAGTCATTGCTCAATGCCGAGCTCACGCCCTTGCAACTCAAGAACCGTATGGAATCTGGGGCGGATTATCGGAGGAAGAGCGCTTCGAGATCATTAGCAAGGCTCAACGCCAATCAAAGATTTTCTCTGCTTAGTCGAGGCTCATTGAGCTTCGATCCTTTCGACGGATTAACGCCTCGGTCCACACGACCGGGGCGTTAATCATTTAATCGAGAGGATTCGGTGCGCGTTCGGGAGATTTTCGAAGACTGATAATCGCAGTCACAGCAAGTGCGCTAAAGATGACCCCCATAGAAAAAACCAAACTCGGTTCCGGAATCGCAAATCCAGCAACTTCTTCAACGCCCAAACCGAGGATTGCCTCAATTATTAATTTGAAACCAATATACGCCAGGATGACGCTGAGACCTTTCGACAAATAAGCCAATCGAGTCAACGCCATCTCCACCAGGAAGTAGAGCTGTCTCAACCCCATCATCGCAAATGCATTTGCCATGAACGCGATGTATTTGTCATTCGTCAGCGCGACTGTTGCGGGAATTGAATCTAAAGCAAAGAGTAGGTCGGTAATTCCAAGTGCAAAGATTGCGAGAGCAAAAGGACGTAATCCTTTGGTGCGAAGCCACGAAAGTATTCGACCTTCCTGCCACTCATCATCGCCTGCATCTTCTCGGACTAATTGGTAGGCGGTATAGATCAAGAGTCCGCCAAAGAAGAAGAAGAGCCATATGAATCGAGTTATTGCCTCAATCGCGACGAAGAGGAAGATCACTCGAAGGAAGAGCGCGAAGAGAATTCCAATGAGAAGAGCGAGTTGTTGACGCTCTCTTGGAATTCTTAGACGAGTCAAAATAATGATGAAAACAAAGAGGTTATCGATAGATAAGGGATATTGAGTAACCCACGTCGCGTAGTACTCCTCCGCCACCAAAGTTCCCCGCCAGTTCAGTAGAAATATGCCGAATGCAAGAGCGGAGATGATGTAGAAAGCGGTCCAGGTTACGGACTCCCTCGGTGATGTCTGACGATTTCGACGAAGGAATGCCCACGCTAAATCGGCGCCAATCACCGCTAACGCAATAAGTGCTGTGAGCGCCCAGACTGTTGCTGAGACCGAAGCTGTCACTCCTTGATAGTACGACTAATCGGCCAGTTTCGGTCGCTTTGCCAGGCTGATAACTGTCGTTACCGCTAACGAAGCGATGATGACTCCAAGAGAAACATTGAGCGATGGCTTCGTCAGATGAATTCCTGCGATTTCGTGGATACCAACGCCGTGGAACGCCTCGATAAATAGTTTAAATCCGATAAAGGCGAGAATGATCGAGAGACCTTTAGATAGATAAACCAATCTCTTGAGAAGAATTCCAACAAGGAAGTAGAGCTGACGAAGGCCCATCAGTGCGAAGGCATTTGCCATGAAGACGATGTAGGGATCGCGGGTTAAACCGAAAATTGCTGGGATTGAATCGAGTGCGAAAATCAGATCGGTCATTCCGAGTGCAAACAACGCAAGAGTGAAATTGGAGAGACCTTTATTCCTCAAGAATGTGAGGATCCGACCTTCTTGCCACTCATTTTCTCCAGGTTCTTCCTTGATCAGAGTCCACGCGGTGTAAAGCAGGATTGCACCGAAGAGGAAGAAGACTGCGACGTATCTTGAAATAACGGCTGCGCCGATTGCGATAAAGATGCCGCGGAAAATGAGCGCTAATGTAATTCCAAAGAGAAGAACGAGTTGTTCTTGCTTCTTTGCAATCTGCAAGCGCGAAAGAATGATTAAAAATATAAATAAGTTATCAATCGAAAGTGAGTACTCGGTAATCCATCCGGCAAAGAACTCTTTACTTGCTTGCTCTGTCCCCCATGATTGCATCGAGAACCCAAAGACGATGGCGGCGCTGACATAGATAAAGGTCCATGCTGCGGCCTCACGAAGGGTGGTCTCCTTGTTTCGGCGCAATATCGCCCAGATAAGGTCCAATCCAAGAACCGCAATGACAGAAATAAGTGAAATAGTCCAAATCTGGGAACTCGCCATTGCGCGATAGTAAAGAAGAAAGGGCCCCCGCGCTTGCTGGAGCCCTTTCTTATAAAGCCTTATTTAGTGGCTATGGCCACCTGGACCATGGCTATGGCCATGTCCACCGACTTCTTCCTTCTTATCTTCCGGAGTTTCGAAGACAAGTGCTTCAGTCGTAATGAACATTGCGGCAATAGATGCAGCGTTTGCTAAAGCAGAACGAGTGACCTTAACCGGATCAATCACGCCTTGCTTTACCAAATCGGTGTATTCATCAGACGCAGCATTGAAGCCTTCGCTCGGCTTCATTGCGCGGACTTTAGATACAACGACATAACCTTCTTTTCCAGCATTTTCTGCAATCCATCGAAGTGGTTCTTGGCAGGCTTTGGCAACCAACTTAACGCCGACTGCAGCATCACCTTCATAACCAAGATCGTTATCAAGAACGGAGGCAGCATGTACAAGCGCCGCGCCACCGCCAGCAACGATTCCCTCTTCTACCGCAGCACGAGTTGCAGAGATAGCATCTTCAAGACGATGCTTCTTTTCCTTCAACTCGACTTCAGTATGAGCACCAACACGGATAACGCAGACGCCGCCCGAAAGTTTTGCAAGACGCTCTTGTAGCTTCTCGCGATCCCAATCTGAGTCAGCAATTTCAATTTCGCGACGAATTTCCGCGATACGTGCTTCAACATCTTTCTTGTTGCCAGCACCGTCGACGATCGTGGTGTCATCTTTTGTTACAACAACACGACGTGCGCGACCCAACATGTTCAACGTTACTTGATCCAGTTTGAGGCCAACTTCTGTTGAGATGACCTGACCGCCAGTCAGAATCGCCATATCTTGAAGCATCGCTTTGCGACGATCTCCAAAGCCTGGCGCCTTGACTGCAACAGAGGTAAAGACACTACGCATCTTGTTGACGACAAGTGTTGAAAGCGCTTCGCCTTCGACATCTTCAGCAACGATGAGTAGCGGCTTGCTTGCCTTTGCGACCTGTTCCAAAACTGGAAGTAGATCGGCTAAAGCGGAGATCTTTCCGGCAGAAATCAATACGTATGCATCCTCAAGGACGGCTTCCATACGATCTTGGTCAGTGACGAAGTATGGGGAGATAAAGCCCTTATCGAACTGCATGCCTTCGGTGAAGTCGAGATCAAGTCCTGTTGTCGATGACTCTTCAACAGTGATAACTCCATCTTTTCCAACTTTGTCCATGGCTTCAGCGATGAGTTCTCCGATACCGCGATCCTGAGCAGAGATGGTTGCAACATCTGCGATCTGTGCTTTTCCAGAGATCTTCGTCGAATTCGAATGTAGCTTGTCGACAACAGACGTGACTGCCGCTTCAATACCGGCCTTCATCACCATCGGCTGCGCGCCTGCTGCAAGATTGCGAAGTCCTTCTTTGATCATCGCTTGTGCGAGAACGGTTGCAGTCGTTGTTCCGTCACCTGCGATGTCGTTGGTCTTCTCAGCTACTTGCTTGACAAGCTGAGCGCCCATATTTTCAGAAGGATCTGCAAGTTCGATTTCTTTTGCAATCGTGACGCCGTCGTTTGTGATAACGGGAGCGCCAAAAGATTTACCGATAACGACATTTCGTCCCTTAGGACCAAGCGTTACCTTGACAGTGTCAGCGAGGATGTTGACGCCGCGCTCCATCGCACGACGCGCACCTTCATCAAATTGAAGTGACTTACCCACGTATATCTCGCTTACTTCTCGATGACAGCGAGAACATCACGCGCAGATAGAACGAGGAATTCCTCGCCACCTTGCTTGATTTCAGTTCCGCCGTACTTGCTGAAGAGGACAACATCGCCGACTTTGACATCCATCGGAACGCGGACGCCATCATCAAAGCGACCAGGACCTACGGCAACAACGGTGCCTTCCTGTGGCTTCTCCTTGGCGGTATCTGGAATAACCAGACCTGACGCAGTTTTCTCTTCTGCATCATTGATCTTGATGACAATACGGTCTTCGAGTGGCTTAATGGCATTGGCCATCGTTGTAGCTCCTTTAGTCGAACTGGTTTCGGGCGACTTATCACTCTCGCCCGGCGAGTGCTAACGCCAAGCCTAGGGCGAAGTATTCCCACCCTCAAATCAGCGTTATCCCACCTTCACATCAGCGAGGACCCACCTGCAGTTCGCAGGGACTAGCCCCAGAGGATTTGGGAGGGCGGGGCATCGGAGGCTGCAGCGATCCCCAACCGTGAGGCCGGCCTACCCGCCATCATGGCTTGAGCACCAAGGGCGGCGACCATCGCGCCGTTATCGGTACACAGCGCGGGAGGCGGGGTTCGAAGCGCGATTCCTGCGCGAGCACAACGCTCCTTAGCCACTTCGCGAAGTCGAGAGTTTGCAGCAACGCCACCGGCAATCACGAGATCTTCAATTCCTGTTTCCACGCAAGCCTTAATCGCTTTCATGAGGAGAACATCAACAACTGCCTCTTGGAATGAAGCAGCGACATCTGCGCGAATGTGGTGAGGTGTTGCATGTAAATATCGTGAA
>RHAU01000045.1 GCA_010032125.1 Actinomycetota bacterium
GAACCTTGGTGAAGCACTACGTCGAATCACCGAAGGCGCAGCGATGATTCGCTCCAAAGGTGAGGCCGGAACGGGTGATGTCTCAAACGCGACCACACATATGCGCTCCATATCCGATGAGATTCGCAGGCTCTCCTCAATGAGGCCTGATGAACTTTATGTCGCGGCGAAAGAACTTCAAGCACCATATGAACTTGTTAAAGAAGTTGCAGAATCCGGCTCGCTTCCTGTCGTTCTTTTTACAGCCGGTGGAATTGCAACACCTGCGGATGCAGCCATGATGATGCAACTTGGCGCTGATGGGGTTTTTGTCGGTTCCGGTATTTTTAAATCTGGCGACCCTGCAAAGCGCGCCGCAGCCATAGTGAAAGCGGTTACTTACTTTGATGATCCAAAAGTTGTTGCCGAACAATTGTGTGGTCGCGTTTGAGACATCACCCGTTCCGGCCTCACCTTTGGAGCGAATCATCGCTGCGCCTTCGGTGATTCGACGTAGTGCTTCACCAAGGTTCGTTGCGCCGCAGACAAAAGGAACGGTGAAATTCCACTTATCGATATGGTGCGTGTAATCAGCGGGAGTGAGAACTTCTGATTCATCGATGTAATCCACGCCAATAGCTTGAAGAATCTGAGCCTCTACAAAATGTCCGATGCGAGCCTTGGCCATCACCGGAATCGATACACACTTTTGAATCTCTTCAATCATCGACGGATCCGACATACGAGCCACGCCACCTTGAGCGCGAATATCCGCGGGGACGCGCTCGAGCGCCATCACAGCTACTGCGCCAGCATCCTCGGCAATTTTTGCTTGTTCGGCGTCGACAACATCCATGATGACGCCGCCCTTAAGCATTTCGGCCATACCTCGCTTAACGCGCGCGGTGCCTGTAGACGATCCTTGAGTCATGCACGGATTCTACTTAGAGGTCACAAAGACGCGAATTTAGGTTCGATATCCGTGAGGAAGAACCAGACCTGACCAGTCGCGAATTTCGCCTCACTTCCGTCGTTAAGCGTCCATTTGGTGGGTGAGATCGCGTCTGTTCGCGTCCATCGAACTTCCGTCATGCGGCCATCTCGTAACAAGTACCCCTTGCCCGAGCCAATCACCGTACTCTTTGGAGTAACCCCACCGAATTTATCTCCATACTCAGATGGATGAATCTCGACAATTTGTATCACGAGATTGTTCGACCCCAATGATTCACCGAGAGTGTTGAGATTCGGATTGCCATCATGAAGGAGATCAAACTTCTTCGCCGTTTCGTTCCACACCGCTTCGTATTTTGCGTTGGGCCAGCGGATCGTCGCCGATGAAATTACAGTAGATGACTCGCTGATTTCCCCATGCGAATACCCTATTGATCTGGCGAAATCTAAACCTTCAGCCTTTGCAAGCAACGGCGCAGTCTTCAACATCATCGCGTAAGGACGTATGCGGTTTTCGTCATTGAAATAAATCGTGGGAGGGTTTCTTTCAGCACTCAGGTTTACCAGATTCGCCTTTGCTAGAACCGGACGTAACTTGCTCTGCGCCCCGCTATAAGCGAAACCAACTTTTCCAAATTGAGCGAGTATGTCGATATCCGAAATACGTGCAGATCGAATGGGGCCAATAACATCGGGATATTGCGAAGAATAAATCCCTAACAACCGCGTCAGTCCCGCCTCAACTTGAGTTACGAAGACAACATCAGCGTCCTCGACGCCCTGTTGCGGATGTGCATTGGTCGTGTCATCAAACTTGACCGCAAGGATTCGACCATTCTCGCCCGGAAGACCGGTGAAAACATTGAGAGCAACTTCTTGCTTTTCTCCGGTGAGCGAGGAAATGTGCGAGCAACTCACCAGCGAGAAGACGACTGCGGTGAGAACGAATATTTTCTTAAAGGAGATCATCTTCGAATGGATAAGTAACAGGGAGGGGCGCTTTTCCGGCGAGACGGAAGACGCGAATAACAAGGGATCTCCGCCTCGCACTCGTCGACGCAACGGCTTCACGATGAAGAGCGATTGCAGTTCGCAATCTCTCGGTTATGACATCCATCTCAGCAAAAACTTCGGGGTATTGGTGCGGAAATTCACTCTCATCCCGAAGTAGGCGTAACGCTTCAGAGAGCCCGCTCTCAGCCTCGCTTCGAGCTGCAATATCGGCACTTCGCGCCTGGGTTGCTGCACTCGTCAGAATCAAATTGGAGGCGAAATCAATCTCAGGAAGATGCGCGATCTGCGAAGCGAGCGCTGCCCGCCGCTGAAGGATTGCATCCAGATTAGCCCACGAAGTTTCAACTCTGTGATGCAAGCGATCAAGACGCGTTGCGCTGAAATTAAGATACCAAGCAAACAGGAACGGAATAAAGATCAAAAGAAAAGGAAGATTATTCATCACTACCTCGCGCAAAGAGTTTACCTAGTCCGCGAGATTCAGATTCTACGGAAACTTTTTCGCCCTCTCCTGCCGCATGCAAGTAGACGTTCATTATTTGATTACCAACCTCTTCCCAATCAAATCGCGCCGCTGCCTGACCTGCCGCACTCCCTAGAGCTTCTCGTGCATTTTTATTCCGAAGCAACTCAATCATCTTTGCTGCTAACGCCTTCGAATCTCCGTTAGGGAAAATGGCTCCATATTTTCCATTACCCAGGACCGCCTCAAAAGCAGGCAGGTCACTTGCGATGATTGCAGACCGAGCGGCCATCGCCTCCGTCAGAATGATTCCAAAAGATTCGCCGCCGGTATTCGGTGCGACATAGATATCCAGTGACTGAAAAAACTCTGCTTTCTCATCGTCGGCAATCCTTCCGAGAAATTGCACCGAACTGCGGAAACGTGGGTCAACGCTTTGCATCGCCTCCAATGGTTCGCCCGGACCTGCAATGAGGAATCGCACATTGGGAACAGCGGCAACGACGTCCGGAATGGCAGATAACAGGATGTTCAATCCTTTGCGAGGTTCACCAAAGCGACCGATGAAACCAACTGTTAACTGAGCCTCGGATTTCTTCTCCCGGGAAGTATCAATAAAAGAGAGGACATCAATGCCGTTTGGAATGACGATTGCATCTGTTTCAAGGTGAATTCGCAGCGTTTCGCGAGCAAATTCGCTGACCGCAATACGGGCCCGCAATTTCTCAATAATCGGCTCAAGAAGTGGCGCGATAGCAAAAGCAACCTTTTGTCGTGGCGCTGCAGCATGAAAAGTTCCGACCATTGGTCCGTGCGCAATAGAACAAGCCAAAAGCGAGAGTGAAGGAATTGCGGGTTCGTGAAGATGAAGCACATCGAATTCTCCTCGCGAAATCCATTGACGAACTCGGGAGGCGGCAACTGGACCGAAAAGGACTCGGGCGACTGCGCCGTTATAAGGAATGGCCACCGGTCTTCCAGCAGGAATAACGAAATCTTCGGATATTGAACTCTCATCTACCGCGGGCGCAATAACCGAAACTTCATGACCCTTACTTCGATAATGAAGCGCGAGATCTTTAATGTGCGCTTGGACGCCACCCGGAACATCCCATGCGTAGGGTGAGACGAATCCAATTCTCATCGCTGCCCCCGGGGTTCAATGAAAATTCGCTGTTGCATATGCCACGAAACTAAATCTTGGGTGATGTCATGTTCGAAGATTTCTGCAAGTTCTTGGGTCACTCGAGCGACCTCGCTCGTGAGATTTTGGGCAGACCGATCAATCTTCACTGGTCCACTAAACGTGATGTGTATTCCATCATCGCGGTAACCAACAAAAGCTGTGATCAACCGAGCATTAGTCTCGATCGCCAAGCGTGCAGGACCTGCCGGCATCTTCGCTGTGGCTCCAAAGAAAGAAACTTCAATTCCAGATTTCGAGAGATCGCGATCAGCAACGAGGGCAACAAGCTTTCCTTCTCGGAGGAATTCCGCCAATTGCGGTAACACGCCGGCGTCGAGATCAAGCACGGTCATTCCCATACGTTGGCGGTGTTGAAGAAACTTCCGAAATAGTCGTTCGGGGCGGAGGTGCTCTGCCACAGTGAAGACAGGAATCCCCTTCGCACAAAAATAAAGTCCGGCATGATCCCAATTCCCCGCATGGGGCAAGGCGACGATGACGCCTCTTCCATCGCCGATTCCATCCAACAAGAGATGTTCATTCGTGACACTTACCGAATTAAAGACACGCTCTTTGTTCCAGTCAGATATTCGAAAAGTGTCACACCAATACCTCATAGCGTTCTCGAGACCGCTTCTCACAAGTGCTTCAAGTTGGTCACCTGAAATATCAGATTGTGCTTGCCTGTAATTGGCTCTAAGTCTCTTCACTCTTTTGCCATTCCGACGATACGTGCGCTTGGCAATCGATGCGAAAAAAGAGTAAGCCGCCGATTCAGGGAGGAGACGTACTATTCGCCACAACATGCTGTAACCGGCATACGTGAGCCAGTCCAAAACTCTATTCATGCGCGAGCTACCACAATAACCCGTTGAATAACCGTTACCGTACTCATCACCAGTACTAACCAGAGCGAAGTATCAATCGCTGCATCAAAACCTAAACCGTAAAAACCTGTCCCTATCAGCAAAACTACTAACCGCTCGGTTCGCTCCCCTATCCCAACGGCGCAATCAATGCCTAGTGCTTCTGCTCGTGCTCGCACATATGAAACGAGAA
>RHAU01000046.1 GCA_010032125.1 Actinomycetota bacterium
GCGTGCGATGTACCAGACCTTGGCTGATGGAATTAATGAAGCTAAGGCAGATTTCGGAATTCGCGCGGCTGTCATTCAATCATCAGGGGAGCACTTCACCAGCGGAAATGATCTCTTCGATTTTCTCGATGCTCCGCCCGTAGAGCCAGGCTCACCAGTGATGAATTTTCTCGAAGCAATTCACACCTTCACAAAACCACTTTTAGCCGCAGTTTCCGGAAATGCGGTTGGAATTGGAACCACGATGTTGCTTCATTGCGATGTAGTCGTTGCTTCGCCTACAACACGATTTTCGATGCCCTTTGTCAATCTTGGTTTAGTCCCTGAAGCAGGATCATCATTACTTTTTCCACGTCTCGTGGGCTATCAACGCGCAGCCAGAATCTTTCTGACGGGAGAACCTTTCGATTCGTCCTTCGCACACGACGTTGGGCTGATTGCTGAGATTTCTGATTCTCCGCAGAGAAGAATTGCAGCTATTGCTGGAAAGATTGCAGAGCAACCACCAAGCGCAGTCTTACAAACCAAAGCGCTATTAAAGAGCGAACTTCACGACAAAGTTTCGGCAGTGATGCGCGCTGAAGGTGAACTTTTTGGCATGGCGTTGCAATCCGAAGAGGCACGAGAGGCATTTATGAATTTCTTATCGAAGAAAGGTAAGGCATGACCTCATTTCAGGGTAAGCGAGTATTTGTCACTGGTGGTTCGCGTGGAATCGGACTCGCTATTGCCAAGCGGATTGCGGCCGACGGAGCGTTGGTGGCGATTGCGGCGAAAACCTCAGACCCACATCCAAAATTGCCCGGCACCATTTTTACGGCTGCGAAAGAGATCGAGGGTGTAGGTGGCCGAGCGCTACCTATTCAATGCGATATTCGAGATGAAGAGCAGATTTCTAGCGCGATTTCCAAGACCGTCGAGGCTTTTGGAGGACTTGATATCGTGATCAATAATGCGAGCGCAATCAATCTAACCCCGACGCTTGCAACTCCTGCCAAGAGATTTGATTTAATGTTTGATGTCAACGTGCGGGGAACATTCCTCACTTCACAAGCCGCTATTCCACATCTTCAAGCAAGCTCGAAGGAGGGGCGCAATCCTCACATCTTGACCCTTTCACCTCCGCTGTCGATGAAGTCCAAGTGGTTTAAGAATCACGTCGCCTACACAATGGCCAAATACGGAATGAGTATGTGTGTCCTGGGAATGTCTGAAGAATTCAAGCGCGACAAGATTGCGGTGAATGCGCTTTGGCCCCGAACTGCAATCGACACCGCAGCCTTACAGATGATCCCCGGAGTAGATACCGCCGCATGTCGAACTCCTGAAATTTTGGCTGATGCTGCCTACATCATTCTTAAGCGGCCAAGCGAGAGCTGCACTGGAAATTTCTTTGTGGATGATGAAGTACTAGCGTCTGAAGGAATAACGGATCTGGAGAAATATTCGGTGGTACCAGGGACTAAAGACTTCTTACTCGATTTCTTTCTCGATTAGAACCTTTTAATCTTTAATGTGAATCTCGGAGTGTGAATGCTCCGTTTCTTTGATGCCTGATGAGTACTTCTCTTCAAATCTGCCGTACTTCCAAATAAGGACCGAGAGAATCCATGCCCCGACAAAACTGGCCACGATAAAAAAGCCAATCCCTCCAAGATTAATGCTTGCAATTGCGGTAAATGGCTGGACTTCCTCGATAGCGGTTTTTTCAGCGAGAACATTGACGATTTGAATGGTTCCAATTACCAGGGCAACGAAAATAGAAATCGAGGTTGTGGAAAGGTTGTAATAGATCTTCTTGAGAGGGGACGTGAATGCCCATCCATATGCCTTTGTCATGAAGATTCCATCCAATGCATCCATCAGGGACATGCCTGCCGCAAAGATAAAGGGGAGAGCAATAATCGCTAGCGGAGGCAATGTGCCGCCGACAGTTCCAATCGCGGCCGTTGCTGAGAGCCCCAAGATTGCTACCTCTGTTGCTGTATCAAAGCCCAGACCGAAGAGGACACCGACCGGATAAATCTGCCAAGAATTATCGAAGCCCTTCTTGAATTTTCCACGGAAAATCCGTCGCATCAATCCGCGATCATTGAGCAACTCTTCCAAGTGTTGGTGAGAGAATTTTCCTGTCTTGGCTTTGCGCCACACTCCAATAATTCCAACGAGAATAACTAGATTTAGAATTCCAATAAGGTAAAGAAAAACACCAGATACCGTTGTGCCAATAATTCCGCCGGTTTCTGCAAATCCTTCCTGAAACTTCACTGCTTTCTGGGCGGCGATGGCAACAAAAACCGAGAGGGCCAAAACGATTGTGGAGTGGCCGAGTGAGAAGAAAAGCCCGACACCTAAAGGCTTTTTTCCTTTCGCCAACATCAATCTCGTAGTGTCATCAATTGCTGCTATGTGATCGGCATCGAATGCATGTCGTAAACCAAAGGAATATGCCAGCGCTCCCGCTCCGGCATAAACCAGAGCTCCTTTAGAGTCAGTTAGTCCGTGATACTCCGGATTTGAGTTGTAATAAAAGAAGAGCCCCCACCCAATGATGTGGAGAAGGAGGACAGTTCCAAGAATTCCGATCAGAGAGGGAATTTCATCTCGCTCAAATCGGAGATGCTCGCGAAGTTTAGGTTTTTCCGCCAGGCTCACACGGAGAGTTTAATGCAAATAATTTGCATTTGCATCTAATTCTCATCACGCCACGATCTCCAGAGATCGGCATACGCGCCATTAGCGCCCATCAATTCTGCATGGGATCCCCATTCGGTGATCCTGCCATCATCAATGACAGCAATCAGGTCAGCATCATGGGCCGTTTGAAGCCTGTGAGCGATAGCAATCACTGTTCGTCCCTGTAGTACTGCAGCAAGTGATGCTTCAAGATGTTTTGCGGCTTGTTGATCGAGCAGCGATGTAGCTTCATCAAGAATCAATGTATGTGGGTCGGCTAATACAAGTCGCGAAAGAGCAAGTTGTTGGGCCTGTGCTGGAAGTAATCGATGCCCTCCCGATCCGACTTCAGTATTAAGTTTCTCTGGAAGTTGTTCCGCCCAATCGCGCGCATCAACCGCATCGAGTGCGGCCCAAACCTCTTCATCGCTTGCACCAGGTTTTGCAAGAACGACATTGTCACGCAATGTTCCTACGAAAACATGATGCTCTTGGGTTACGAGAGCAACATTTCGACGCGCATCTTCTACCGGCATGTATCCAATCTCTGCTCCACCCACAGTAATCGTTCCCGAGTTAGGTGGTTGAACGCCAGCAAGTAAGCGACCCAAAGTTGACTTGCCCGCACCTGATGGGCCCACGATTGCAAGTTTGGTTCCAGGAGTAACCATGAAGGAGAGATCTTTAAGAACATCTCGACCACTTCGATACCCGTATCTCACCTGGTTGCCAGCAATCTCTTTTCCTGACGGTTGACCATCTCTAATTTCCCTGTCATCGATTTCTTGAATTCCAAGGAGTCGCGAGAGCGATGCTTTCCCGGTCTGCAATTCATCAATCCACCAGAGCATCGCCTCAATCGGACCAGCGAGCATCTGGGCATAAAGAATTCCAGAAGTTATTTGAGCAATAGATGCCATTCCTTGGGAGTAGAAATAGCTTCCCATAAGAAGCGCCGCCGAGACCGGAAGAATGTAGTTCAATTCAACGACAGGAAACCAACGCGACCGCAGTCGTAATGTGTATCGCTCCCACTCAATCCATCGTGAAATTGATGCCTCAGTACGAGCGACCCGGGCAGAACCAAGGCGGAGCGCATCGATGGTGCGACCGGACTCGGCTGTCTCCACGAGAACCGAATTAGCGATAGCCCAGGACGAAGTCTCGATTCGATAGGCCTGAGGGGAACGTCGGAGATACCAACGAGTTGCCGCAATAACGACAGGGATTCCGATGAAAACTGCAGCAAGAAAAGCTGGTGCGGTGAATGCGATTGCAGTCGAAATACCAGCGATCGAAACCAAGCAGATTGTTATCACGGGAACGGCATCTCGTACGGCCCATGTGATGTGATCGATATCTGTTGTTGTCCGGGTAAGAAGTTCGCCAGAACCTGCACGCTCGACCACATGCGGTGGTAGCTCAATGACTCGGGATACAAATCGCTCTCGTAGAGAAGAGAGAACAAATTCGCCAAGGATTGAGGCTCGTACCTTCGTTCCATAAACAAATATCGCTTGAAAAATCAAGGCGGTAGATACAACAATAATCGTTGTCGTGAGTGAGACATCACTCGCGTTCTTCTTCAGGCTATCGAGTAAGTTTCC
>RHAU01000047.1 GCA_010032125.1 Actinomycetota bacterium
TATCGATACAGCAACTGTGACTTTCGGTGGCCAGCGACGTACTCCTGGCGGAACTTCTGCGAAGGGAGCTCAGTAATTATGGAAGCGATTGCGATCATCTCGATCTTCGTTCTTGCAGTCTTCGTAGGATTTGAAGTCGTTTCGAAAGTTTCATCCACGTTGCATACGCCGCTCATGAGTGGTGCGAATGCGATTCACGGCGTGATTTTGGTTGGAGCCATCATCGTTGCAGAGCGCTCAAGTAGCACCATGGAACTTGTACTTTCCATCATCGCAGTCGTTTTGGCAACGATAAATATGGTGGGCGGATTTGTTGTCACCGATCGAATGCTTGAGATGTTCAAGGATAAGAATCGGGCGGGCAAATGAATTCTTTCCTCTACGACATCATCGGCTTGATTGCCGGCGTCTGTTTCATCCTCTCCCTCAAAGGCCTTTCCCATCCCCGTACCGCACGACGTGGAAATCTTCTCGGAGCACTCGGCGCGGGAATTGCGACCGTTATCGTCTTCTTTAGGGCAGATGAAGAACGAGCAAGTAGCAGCAACCTTTATTGGATTCTTGGAGCAATCGCATTCGGAGTTCTCGTAGGAGTTCCAGCAGCGCGCAAGGTTCAGATGACGGCGATGCCACAACTTGTTGCGCTCTTCAACGGTGTTGGTGGTGGCGCAGCCGCGCTTGTCTCCATCGTCGAATATATGAAACTTGGAGCGAGCGCTTCGACCGCTGAAGTCATTGCAACTGTATTTACTGTCGTTGTCGGATGTGTTTCTTTCTCTGGATCGATTGTTACCTTCTTGAAGTTACAAGAGCTGATGACAACTCGGCCCGTGATCTTCCCAGGCGGTCGATTTGTGATTGCTGCAAATCTCGTCGCGGTCCTTGCTGTCGCAGGTTGGGTAATTTCAGCGCTGGGAACTAATCCGCTATTGATTCTTGCTGCACTCTCATTGCTCTTTGGCGTTCTCTTTGTACTTCCCGTCGGTGGTGCGGACGTTCCGATTGTTATCTCACTTCTCAATGCATTTACCGGATTAACAGTTGCTGCTTCCGGTTATGTGCTCCAAGCAACTCTTTTGATTATTGCTGGAACTTTGGTCGGTGCTTCCGGAACAATTTTGACTCGGCTCATGGCTGAAGCGATGGGTCGCTCGCTCTTTGGCACGCTCTTTGGAGCATTCACCGCGAAACCACAAGATTCGGGTGGCGCTGCCGAAACAAGACCAGTGAAATCAGGAACTGCCGATGATGTTGCGATTCTTCTCAATTATGCAAGGCGCGTCGTTATCGTTCCCGGTTTTGGTCTCGCCGTTGCGCAAGCGCAGCACACCGTTCGCGAACTTGCAGATCTCCTATCAGCAAAAGGAATCGATGTTGCCTACGGAATTCACCCCGTTGCAGGTCGCATGCCTGGCCATATGAATGTCCTTCTTGCTGAAGCAAATGTTCCTTACGAGCAACTTTCCGAGATGGATGAAGTCAATCCAACTTTCCCCCAAACCGATGTCGCACTCATCATCGGTGCGAATGACGTCGTCAATCCGGCTGCGAAAACAACTCCGGGATGTCCCATTTACGGAATGCCGATTCTTGATGTTGCCCAAGCCGGAAATGTAATCTTCCTCAAGCGCTCCATGAGGCCAGGTTTTGCCGGAATTGAAAACGAACTCCTCTTTGATCCCAAAACCACGCTGCTTTTTGGTGATGCCAAGGCTTCGCTGACGAAAGTGGTCAGCGCCCTCAAAGCTCTGTAGTTTTCTCAAGATTTGAATCTGTAGTTTATTCAAGATTTGAATTTGTAGTTTATTTATAAGATTTTCATGCAAAGTTCTACTCGCAGTTACCACTACTACTTTTCTTATCCACTTTCCCATATGCAAAAGAGCAAAACTCACCTCTTCTGTCAGTCCCCACTCAGACACTTCTCCCATGTTCATGGAGAAAAGCACCGAAGAGCGAATCATTGATCTTCTCTTCAAACCAGGCAGTTATGAGGTTCTCGGTGAACTCATCCTTATCAACCCACGCGAATTGACCGCATCCGGAAAGATTGACTATCTCGCTGCTTTAGAGAAACAACATTCCTGGATTACATCTCTCCTTCAGGAGGCCACTCTCGCTATCGCGGGCTCCCAGCCATCAGAGTCAGATGAGAGCCGAAGATGCCCAAACCGTTTATCTCGCCATCAATGCCATGATCGAACACCAAGGAGTGAATGAGTTTCACTCTGCGGCAGAAAACTTTCCATCCAAACCCACACAGCTCGACGAGAGCCAGACCATGGAAATGAAGCGCGCCGATGCACTTGCTGCCATCGCATCTGATTTTCTCGCTCGCATATCTGATGATTACACGCCACGTCGACGTCCAGTCTCACTCAACCTGACGATGGATCTTCCAACAATGTTGGGTTTAGCCGAAAATCCAGCCGAATTATCTGGCTATGGTCCAATTCCAGCCACCGTTGCTCGAGCGCTTGCAGCAGACGGGCGCTGGCGAAAATTTATTACTGATCCTGGGACAGGAAATCTTTTAGATTGCGGACGAGAAAGTTACGTTCCGCCACAACATCTTGTCGACTTTCTCACCGCGCGCGACCGGATATGTAGATTCCCCGGCTGTTCGCAACCTGCACGTATTGGCGATATTGATCACGCACAGAGTTGGGATGACGGCGGTAACACCGAACCTTCAAACTTAGGAATTTTGTGCCGGCGACATCACCGTCTCAAGACCCACGGTGGTTGGACGCTACAAAGTTTTGCCGATGGATCATGTGAATGGACCTCTCCCGCTTCAAAGAAATATTTTGTTCCAGCCAGACCCATGAATGAAGCGGTATAGAAAATCCAACTACTGTAGAAAATCCCTTTATTCCATATATTCCACTAAGGTTTAACTCAACATGGAATCACTCGCGCTCCTTGCAACGCTCATTGTCTCGATTGCTTTTATCGGTGGCCCACTCTCATTTCTTCTCTCGCGATTACTCACTCGCAAGGGCAGGACACTCTCTTCCTTTGGAAAAGTCGTAACTCTTATCTTTGCTTTACCTGCTATTGCCGTTGGCCTCTACTTGATTCTGCTCGATATTGGTTTGGGCGCACGCATCATGGGAGCTATCGGAGTCATGACAGGTCTGCTTGCGGCAATAAGAATCCTTCGCAAATAAAAATAAGAAGTGCGCCTAGCAAGAAAAAATCTGGTGGAGGTGCCGGGAATCGAACCCGGGTCCTTCGAGACTGATACAGGGCTTCTACGGGCGTAGTGTGCTTAACGTTCCAGTAAGCCCTCTTACGACGTTGAACCCTGAGCCGAGAGCACACTCAGGACAACGGATTACAGAGCTCGCTTAGGCAGCGAGTTTGTAATCAGACGAAGTTTTATCTGCGTCTAATTGGTTGCACGGGTTTTTGTGGTTTACGAGATCATCCCGGCTTCCTCGGCCCGCTTCCCCTGGCTCAACTCTCGGAGTCGAGACCGTTCACCCCCAAAGCGATTGCTCGTTTTAAGGATTAGAAGCTAGGTCGTAAGTGTAAAAGGAAGCGACGACAAATGGAAATTCGTGCGATAAAAGAACTGAGATTGATGCGACAAACTATCGAAACTCACGCGATAAACAACGGAGAAGTGAATCTGTCGGACGAGTCTTTAAAGAGTATTAATCGTCACGTCCACGTGAACGACGTGCTAATTCGCGATCAATCTCGCGTGACGCTTGTCGTTCGAGAAGTGAAGCGCGCTTATCGTGCGCTTTCTTTCCACGTGCGAGTCCCATCTCTACTTTGACTTTTCCATCCTTGAAATAGAGCGAGAGTGGGATGAGAGTTTGCCCAGATTCCTTCAGAGTTCCAATCAATCTACTTACCTCACGCTTATGCATTAACAATTTTCGCTCACGCCGAGGCGAATGGTTGGTCCACGTTCCTTCGTTGTATTCAGGAATGTGTACGCCGCATAACCAGAGTTCACCTTCCTTCACCATGGCGTAACCATCCGTCAGCGTCGCCCGTCCAGCACGAAGGGATTTCACCTCAGTTCCAACGAGTACGAGACCTGCCTCTATGACCTCATCAATGAAGTAGTCATGTCGCCCTTTTTTATTTTGAGCGATGAGTTTCTGCCCGGTCTCTTTCATAGGTGTAATTCCACCATAGAAAGGTGGAGTTAACTCTTATTTGTTGTTAACGCTGCGAGGCCGCCGAGAATTTGTAGTGCTT
>RHAU01000048.1 GCA_010032125.1 Actinomycetota bacterium
ATGAGTGAACTCATGAACGTGCCCATGATTGCGGTTATCGTCGACTTTGGAATATTGAGTCCGGGTATTGCAAGGCCTGGGAGTTGAACTGAATTCTCACCCTCGCCCATATTTTCTTCAATCATCATTTTCATTGCATCGCTCATACCTTCAACAAGTGGGCGAGCAAGTTCTTCCCACCCTGCAATCGTGGAATCGATCCAATCGCGTCTACTTAATGCGCAGTTATCTGATATGGGCAGCGCTGGAAATGATGTGACATCGTTAAGCCAGATATCGGCAATAGCCAGCGCTTCTGACATTGCATGTAGATCATTTGCTCCGACCGGTACTTCACCATGTGCTGTTAGAAACTTCTTGGAGATATCACGAATCATCTGCTTGGAAAGCGCAGTTGGTGAGGCTTGTCCAGAGAGCGATGAGATTAATCCTTGGAGGTTTAGCCCCATGCCGGAGAATTGTTGAAAAATCTCCCCGAAATTTCCAAAATTAAAACCTTCGGGCTTCTTCCCGTTCTCATCATCATCGGGGTTGTGTGGGGTAAATCCAAAACCTGACACTAAATATCCCTCGACTCTCTTCTTCTCTCATTTCTTCAGTAATGCAGTTGCGATTCTGGGGTGGTAACAAAGAAAGTAGTCCATTTCTTCCCGGACCTCATATGTGTAACGCCTAGCCTAGGCTTAGAGGGTGCTGAGCCTTGCGGAATCTTCGACATCTGCGCCGGTTTCAGCTTTGGTCTGGCTCCTTATTCCTCTCTTTGCTCTGGTGGGGGCGATTGGCTATGTGATCTGGGTTTCGCGTTTCCAGGACAAGTTCGAGAAGAAGACCAATCGGTCGGTGGGTAAATTTCAGAGATTTCAAGATTCATTCCGAAACGAGAAGAACTCCGGCGATAAGAAGGAGAAATAGTGCGAGGCATTTCGCCGTTGCGGTATCGCTGGTCTGCGCCTACCAAAATCTTTTTCTATTTTTTAACCCTTGCAACTCTTCTTGCGCCAATTCCTTACGTCTTCTTCATGCCGGGGGAACCCGATGATGTCAGCGGAAAGTTAATTAAGATTTCAAATGCACCTACTTATCCTGTCAACGGAAAGTTATATATAACTTCAATATTAGTTACCAATCCGGATGCGCCAGTTTTTGGAGCAGAAACGATTTATAACTGGATGCGTGGACCGAATGTAGTCCTACCGCGAAATTCGGTCTATCCAAAGAATGTCTCACCCTCCCAAGTTGAATCAGAGTCGGAAGGGGAGATGCGCAGTTCTCAATCAACGGCAACAGCCGCCGCGCTTAAATACCTGGGCTATCAAGTTGATGAAATCTATTTTGTAAGTTCGATTCGGAGCTATTCGAAGGCGATACAGAAGTTAAAAAAACTTGATCAGATAGTTTCGATTGACGGGAAAGTCATCAAGAATATTGAAGAGATTCGCTCTTCTTACGCAAATAAGAAAGTCGGAGATTCAATCTCCATGACTATAGAACGTGAAGATGAAGCAGGGAAACCTGAGCAGTTCACCTACACGATAGAACTTGTTGCAAGCCAGGAACCGAGTGCGATGCAGACCCCAGGGGAGAAGCCCGCGATTGGAATATTGGTGGGCACTGCGGGGAAATTTCCGGTCGATATTAATTTCAACATCGATGATGTTGGCGGCCCAAGTGCGGGAATGATCTTTGCGATCGGAATCGTAGAAAAAATGACTGCAGAAGATTTGTTGAAAGGTCGAAAGATCGCAGGCACTGGAACAATCTCACCGGATGGAAAGGTAGGTGGCATCGGCGGAATTGAAGAGAAGTTAATCGGAGCCTCGCGGAAAGGCGTTTCTTTATTCTTAGCACCGAGGGAGAATTGTCCGGACATCACCCGGGTGCCGAAAGGCATGAAAGTCATCCCTGTCACAACTCTTAGCGAGGCAATTTCTGTATTACGAACACCTGAGAATTCCAAATTTCCGACTTGCTAACACTCAGATAATCTCGCCCCATGACTTTTGGCGATAATCCCGATAACCCATTTCGTAATCTGCGTTTTCCGAGTCGCGGTCAACAGGGTCCGCGCAAGATAGGAACATTGCCGATCACCATCGCAGTTCTCGCTGTCATCGCAGTCATCTTGGTTTCACTTAGCGGTTTCTATGTCGATTTTCTCTGGTTCCGTTCTGTCGATTACAGCTCAGTCTGGTCAACAATGGTCGTCACAAAGGCCGTTCTCTTTCTTATTTTTGGCTTAGCAACTTCCCTCATCATCATGGCGAACGTTCTGATCGCCTACAAGAAGCGGCCGATATACGTTCCGTTGACTGTTGAAGCCGACAATTTGGAGCGTTATCGCACACAAATTGAACCAATCAAGAAACTCGTCGTTATCGGACTTTCTTTGGCGCTCTTCTACTTCGCAGGAAATGCCGGAACACGTTTCTTTGAGAGCTGGATGCTCTTTCGTAATGCCACTCCGTTTGGTGCGACCGATCCACAATTCGGACGAGACATTTCATTCTTCGCATTTACTTTGCCATTCTGGCAATCACTTGTCGGTTGGGCTATTTCAACGCTACTAATTGCCACCATTGCTTCGGTTGTCGTTCACTACATCTACGGTGGGATTCGTCCCCAAGTGCAGCAAGACCGAACGACGGTTGCGGCACGCGTTCAACTTTCGGTGCTCCTTGGTTTCATCGTTGCAATTAAGGCGGTCGCTTACTGGCTTGATCGATTTGCACTTTCAACGAGTAACGAAGGGTTGATAACTGGCCTCACTTATACCGACGTCAATGCGGTCTTGCCGGCAAAGGCAATCCTCACCGGAATTGCTGCGCTCTGTGCCATTCTCTTCTTCGCCAACATCATTCGCCGCTCCTGGGTACTTCCAGCAGCGGGAGTATCGAGGGCAATCCAAATAGAAATTGGATTAACGATCATTTGGTCTATACCCACGGCTTCGGCTTTGTTGGCGCGTATGCAACCACGCAAGATATTGATGGTAAGCCGATTTTCGTGGTGGGCGATATTCCACCAAAAGGAAAACTCGGGGAATTCCAGCCAAGAATCTACTTTGGTGAGAACAATCCAGAGTATTCAATTATTGGTGGCGCAGAAGGTAGCGATCCGATCGAACTTGATTATCCAGACGACGCCTCACCAAATGGACAGAAGAATTACACCTATACCGGTAAGGGCGGAGTCCCGATGGGCTCACTCTTCTCGCGGCTACTTTTCGCGATTCATTATCAAGAGCAACGAATCCTCTTGTCGAATTTAATCAATTCGAATTCAAAAATTATTTTCGATCGTTCTCCACGTCAGCGCCTCGCAAAGGTTGCTCCATGGTTGAAGATTGATGGCGATCCTTATCCCGCAATCGTTGATGGTCGGGTGCAATGGATTCTTGATGGATATACAACGAGTTCGGGATACCCATACTCGCGAACAGTCGACGTTTCTGGTGCGACAACAGACGCTCTCAATGTAAATAACAATCCATTGACTGCGGTTCCAAATTCGAAGATCAACTACATTCGCTCAGCACGTGGATGAAGGCATTCCCTAATGTTGTTAAGCCAAAGACGGAGATGAGTAAAGATCTCATTGCGCACGTTCGTTACCCAGAAGATCTATTCCGCATTCAGCGCGATGTCCTCTCGCTCTATCACGTAAAGAAAGCTGATGCTTTCTACGGTGGTCAGGATTTCTGGCGAGTGCCACGCGATCCATCAACACTGGGTGCAAATGCTGGTGCACAGCCTCCGTATTTCTACTCAGTCCAAGTGCCGGGTGAAAAGACAAGTTCTTTCTCCATTACTACTCCATTTGTTCCAAGAGGTGGTCGTGAAAACCTCTCCGCATTTGCAGTTGTAAATTCTGATCCCGGTGAGAACTATGGAAAGTTCACCGTGCTTCAACTTCAGCGATCCACAAACGTTGCTGGTCCATCCCAGGTTGCTTCGAATTTTGAGGCAAATCCAACAGTTGCAACTTCTTTGT
>RHAU01000049.1 GCA_010032125.1 Actinomycetota bacterium
AATCCGCGCGCTTTGTCCGTTTAAAAGTCGTGAACTCCAATGGAATTCTGAATTTAGTGCGCACAACAGTACGCGGATAAGTGAACTCCAATAAACCCTCAGCACCATGGATACGGCCGTAGCCGCTATCTTTAACGCCGCCAAAAGGAACTGATCCGATTGCAGCAAATGAGAATGCTGAGTTAATGGAGACCATTCCACAATGAAGATGAGCGGCGATCTTCTTTCCATTCTTTTTTGACCATACTGCCGCGCCGAGCCCATACGAGGTGGCATTTGCTCGATCGATCGCCTCATCCATATGGGCAACGGTATTGATTACCAAGGTGGGTCCGAATGTCTCTTCTGTTACCGCTGTTGAATCTTCGGGCACATTTTTCAGGATAACGGGCTGCACGTAACCATCTTTAATGGCGTTCTTATCGCCATAAATGAAAGTTCCACCGCGTTTTACCGCGTCATCAATATGCGACTTAATTACTTTGATCTGAGAGGGCATCGTAGCCGGTCCGTAATGTGCACCTTCACCAAATCCAACTGTCAGTTTTTTTGCTTCAGCAACGATGGCTCGCTCGAAGGAATCTGCGACATCGCGGTGGACGTAAACGCGTTCTGCGCCAATACACGATTGACCAGCGTTAGACATTGCATGCCACAAAGTCATCTCTGCTGCCCGTTCAATATCTGCATCTTTATCAATCAAGACCGGATCTTTGCCACCGCACTCCAAAACAACGGGAACCATTCGCTCGGCACATGCCGCTGCAACTTTCTTAGCGGTGCGAGTCGAACCAGTAAAGGAAATCTTGTCCACGTTACTTGTAGTGAGCGCAACGCCCGTTTCCGGAGTTCCCGTGACAACGGAGAAAATTCCTTCAAAAGGCGCAACACGTTTCCACGTTTCGCCAAGCCAGGCTCCGATTGCAGGCGTGTATTCACTTGGTTTAAAGACCACAGTGTTACCTGCTGCAAGTGAATATGCGATTGAGCCGATTGGCGTAAAAATCGGATAGTTCCAAGGCCCAATTACTCCAACAACTCCGTAAGGGACTCGTTGCACTTGTGCACTGAGATTAAACATCAGAAGCCCCGAAGGTCGGTTCTGTCTGGAAAGTATCCGAGGAGCGAACTTTGCAGCCCACGAGATATGTTCAATCGCCATCGCAACTTCCAGCGTTGCATCGCTCAATGGTTTTCCAGTCTCGCGATGTATGAGTCCAGCCGCTGAATCAATCTCGCGCGTGAGCAACGATGCCCAATCTCGAAGAGCTAGATAGCGACCACGAAAACCTAGATCACTCCATCGCTGCGCTGCATCATGCGCGAGTGATACCGCAGCATCCACATCACTTTTGCTGCAGATTGGAAATACTCCAACAACTTCGCCTGTTGCGGGATTTATCGATTCAAAGGTGCTGGGCTTCTTTGCCATGAGCCAAGACTAAACTTAATTCTGTGTCCGAGCTGATCAGACCAAGCACTGTATTGCCGGCTTCGCGTCAAAGATTCACCTTGAAGACCGCAGATGGGCTCACTCTCATCGGCGAGGTGGCAATACCTGTGAGCGGTGACCGCAGCAACGCAATTCTCTGCCTTCATCCTCTTCCCACACACGGCGGAATGATGGATAGCCATATCTTTAAGAAAGCAGCCAATCGCCTTCCCGCGTTGGCAGATATCACTGTGATTCGTTTCAACACTCGCGGTACCTCAAGCGAACAAGGAACTAGTGAGGGAACTTTCGGCCACGGAATTTCAGAGAAAGAAGATGTGATTGCTGCAATCCAATATGCATTCAGCGATGTGGGCGTAACCAACCTGTGGGTTGTGGGCTGGTCTTTTGGCACAGATCTTGCTTTGAAATATGGCCGAGATTTGCGCATCAAAGGTTTAATCCTTCTTTCGCCACCGCTTCGATTTTCTGAAACAGAAGATTTACTTTTCTGGAAAGAAGATAAGCGCCCCATCGTTGCATTGGTTCCAGAACTTGATGATTATCTTCAACCAGATGCTGCTCGCCAGCGATTTTCGGTAATCCCAAGCGCATCCGTCATTGCCGTGGAGGGTGCAAAGCATTTATGGGTAGGGGAGCCGTATGTACATCGTGCGCTCACTGAAATAACTCGAGTCGTTAATCCGAGCAAATTGCCACTTCCATTGGAATACTAAGGCGATCGTTGCGCGTGATTGGGAGAAATGTGAAGAGATCTCGATACCTCATTATTGCCCTCATCTCTATCTCACTTCTATCGCTTCCGACGATTGTTCAAGCCGAACAGAACGATAAGAGCGCTCTCTATGACTCTCCGGCCTTTACCGAGAAATACACGTATACAGGTAATGACTTAGGCGCCTCATATTCGAAAGAAAAGACCTCATTCCGGGTTTGGGCACCGACAGCAAAATCTGTCACCCTTCTTACATATTCTTCTGCACAATCAAATTCCTCAATTTCGTATCCCATGAAAAGTGATCTGAAGGGAACCTGGGTTGCAGAACTACCGGGCGATCAAGATGGATTGGTCTATACCTACAAAGTTGATGTTGATGGCGACGTAAACGAAGTTATTGATCCATATGCTCGCGCCGCAACTATTAATGGAAAGCGTGGTGTAGTTGTCGATCTAGATAGCACTGACCCAAAAAATTGGAAGAGCGAGAAACCTAAATTCTCCGGTAGTCCAACAGATGCCGTTATCTACGAATTACATGTGCGCGACCTTTCCATGGATTCATCTGCGCCATTTCCAAAAGCGGCGAGAG
Source organism: Actinomycetota bacterium (assembly GCA_010032125.1). Taxonomy (GTDB): domain Bacteria; phylum Actinomycetota; class Actinomycetes; order Nanopelagicales; family Nanopelagicaceae; genus MAG-120802. The sequence continues at coordinate 2,764 of RHAU01000049.1, forward strand.
GTAAATTCACTGCATTTAATTATTCGAATCTCAAAGGTAAGTCAGGTCAACCGGTAGGAATTGCTGCCATCAAGGATCTTGGAATAACGCATATCCAATTACTTCCCATCTATGACTTTGCTTCGGTCGATGAGAGCAACCCAGATTTCAATTGGGGTTATGACCCACTGAATTACAACGTGGTCGAAGGCTCTTATTCAACAGATCCAACTAACCCGAAGCAGCGGATCACAGAATTTAAAGGCGCGATTCAGTCCATGCACGATCAAGGTATCCGAGTGATCATGGATGTCGTGTACAACCACGTGTATAACGCTGCAACCTTCAGTCAGAACTTAATCGTGCCCGGTTATTGGTTCCGAACCGATGGCGCAGGAAATCTCACCAATGGAAGTGGTTGTGGCAACGATGTTGCATCCGAGCGCCCCATGGTCAGTAAGTTCATCGTGGACTCGGTGAAGTATTGGGCAAGTGAATATAACTTGAGTGGTTTCCGCTTTGATCTCATGGGATTGATTGATATCGAGACGATGCAGAAAGTAAGTGCAGAACTTAAGAATATTGACCCATCCATCATCGTTCTTGGTGAGGGATGGAGCATGGGAACACTTCCCAATTCGCTCAAAGCTAGTCAGAGCAATATTGAACAACTTCCACGAATTTCGGTATTCAATGACCAGATCCGAGATGGAGTTAAGGGATCTGTCTTTAATAGTTCCGAGCCAGGATGGGCAACGGGTTCCTTCAATCGCGGCAATGATGTGAAGGCTGGAATCCTTGGCAATACTTATTCCTCGCCCTTAGTGCGTTTCAATTTCTTCACAGCGACACCGGGCCAATCCGTAAATTATGTTGAAGCCCACGATAACAACACTTTGCAGGACAAGATTCTCCTGAGTACTGGAAAAGTTCCAGCATCGACAATAAGCAGACTACATCGCCTTGCGGGTTCAATCCCCATTCTTGCCCAAGGTCTTCCTTTTATTCACGCTGGACAAGAGTTTCAGCGAAGCAAATCAGGCGACTCCAACAGCTACCAATCCGGTGATTTCGTTAATTCTCTAAAGTGGGGATTGGTAAAAACAAATGCAATCACCCGTAACTACTACAAGGGGCTTATCGCACTTCGCCTGAGCCACCCTGCCTTCAGACAAAATGATGCCGCATCAGTGAAATCCTCATTGAAGTTTCTCAAGACCAATGACCAAGTTATTGCCTA
>RHAU01000050.1 GCA_010032125.1 Actinomycetota bacterium
CTGACATATATGGATCTCAAGGCGGGAACGCCGATGAAGGCGATAAAGGTCGACACGGTTTTTCTTGGATCTTGCACCAACGGTCGGATCGAGGATCTCCGCTCAGCAGCAGCGATTATTAAGGGCAAAAAAGTAGCGCCAGATACTCGCATGATGGTGGTTCCAGGCTCGGCTCGAGTTCGCTTACAAGCAGAATCAGAAGGGCTCGACAAAATCTTCATCGATGCAGGCGCAGAATGGCGAAGCGCTGGATGCTCCATGTGTTTAGGAATGAATCCAGATCAACTCAAACCGGGAGAGCGATCCGCATCGACAAGCAATAGAAATTTTGAAGGACGCCAAGGCAAGGGTGGCCGTACCCATCTTGTGAGCCCACTTGTCGCTGCCGCAACAGCGCTGCGAGGCACGCTCTCATCTCCCGCGGATTTGGAGGGGTAGTGATGGAGAAGTTCATTTCTCATTCGGGTACCGCAATTCCATTGAGACGAAGCAACGTGGATACCGACCAAATCATCCCAGCGGTCTATCTCAAGAGAATCACAAGGTCAGGTTTTGAAGACGGATTATTTGCGGCTTGGAGAAATGATCCTGATTTCGTCCTGAACAAGGATGAGTACAAAGGTGCAACCATCTTGGTTGCCGGTGCAGATTTTGGAACTGGCTCATCTCGCGAAATTTGAAAAAACGAGAGCAGATTTCAAGCCAAAAACGCTTCCTATCGCGTAATTTCGCGGGTTGGTTAGACAGTCTCAACCTTTAATTGAGAGTTTTTTACGCGTAAAAAGTGCAAAAAACGATGGTGGCGAAAGAAGAAATATCTGCGACACACCGATAAATAAGCGTGGAATAACGCTTTTCGATGCGTAGTGTGTAAATCACGTTAAGCGAGCGCTTAACTTTACGCGTAAATAAGGGGATTAAATGAACAAGACCCAGTTCATTGCTTCGTTGGCACCACATTTCAACGGAAGCAAGAAAGAGGCAGCGCACGCTGTAGAAATCGTTTTCGATTCAATCGTGCGTAATATCCATAAGGGCGAAGATGTCACCATCAACGACTTTGGAAAGTTTAAGAAAGTAGATCGCAAGGCTCGCAAGGGTCGTAACCCATTTACTGGCGAAACGATCATGATCAAGGCGAGCAAGAAGGTTCGCTTCCTCCCAGCAAAGGCTCTCAAGGAGACCATTTCTGGCGCACGTAAGCTCGGACCAGCTCCAAAGCCACTACCTGCTCCAAAGCCAGTAGCGAAGAAAGCCGCTAAGCCTGCGAAGAAGGCTGGCAAGAAAGTCGCGAAGAAGGCTGCAAAGAAGGGCAAGAAGGGCAAGAGATAAGTAATTACTCTTGAGTAAGGGCCACGCGAAAGCGTGGCCCTTATTTTTTCCCTTTAGGCTTTAACCATGTCCCGCCCGGAATCCCGGATTTCGTATCAACCTCCTCAAGGAAAACCACTCGGCACAAACGCCGCTTTCAGATTTGGCGCTGCCGTGATGCGACCGATTCTCAATCTCATTGTGAAACGTGATTGGCGCGGAGGGGAGAAACTTCCAGCACGCGGGCCAGCAATTGTTGTGTGTAACCACATCTCCTATTTAGATCCGCTGACTTTTTCGCACTTTCTCTATAACAACGGACGTGCGCCCCGCTACCTCGGAAAAGAATCTGTCTTTCGAATCCCCATCATCGGTTTCATCATTAAAGCCGCAGGTCAAATTCCAGTTTCGCGCGAATCTAAGGATGCGATCAAAGGTATGGAGCATGCGGTAGCCGTTCTCCAAGCAGGGCATCTTTTAGGGGTTTATCCGGAGGGAACATTGACTCGCGATGAGAATCTTTGGCCGATGAAGGCCAAGACAGGCGTTGCTCGCCTTGCTCTTGCGACCGGAGCTCCGATTTATCCCTGCGCCTCGTGGGGGCCGGAAAAAGTAATCCCGCCCTACGGAAAGAAAATCAAACTTTTCCCTCGGACCAAGGTTTCCGTTCTCATGGGCGATCCGGTTGATCTTTCGCGTTTTAAGGGAAGAGAAAGTGATCCGGTAGCAATAGAGGAGGCGACGGAATTAATCATGGATGAGATCACACGTTTACTTGAGAAATTACGTGGGGTGACCGACCTTTGATTTCATCGCTGAAAGGCGTTGAACTCTCTTCACACTTGCGGATGACGGAAGTGATTCGAGAAATACTAGGTACGCCAGACGATCAACTATCAATCATTACCGGGCCTAATCTTGCGCGAGAGATTGTGATGCGCCAACCTGCTGGTGCGGTTGCAGCATCAACTTCTCAAACGCTTGCCGATATGACGGCGCAGATCTTTAGTAATTCATATTTTCGGGTCTACACATCTACGGATGTGATTGGTTGCGAACTTGCAGCAGCGGCAAAAAACGTCATCGCACTCGCTGTCGGTATGGCTATCGGCATGGGTTACGGAGAGAACACACAGTCTCTTGTGATTACACGTGGCCTCAATGAAGTGACGCGACTCGGAATCGCAAGAGGCGCAATGCCGCTTACTTTCGTCGGTCTTGCGGGTGTCGGAGATTTATTGGCAACATGCGGTTCACCGCTCTCTCGAAATCGATCATTTGGAGAAGTTCTTGGTAAGAGTGGGTCTATGGCTAAGGCCCAGGCCCATGTCTCATCAACTGTGGAGGGTGTGGCAACATCAAGTGCCATCATTGAACTTGCACACCTAGTAGGTATTGAAGTGCCCATTATGGAGGCTGTTGCGGCCGTAGTTAGCAATACCATTTCGCCTGAAGAGGCCATGATTCAATTGATGAAGATAAATACCGGAGCGGAGATTGATCACCAATGAAAACTGTGGCGATTCTCTGTGGCGGTAGAAGTAATGAACACCAAATTTCCTGCGTCTCTGCGGCCGGAGTTTTGACGGCGATCGATAGATCCCAATACGCGCCACTTCTCATTGGAATTACCGAATCCGGACGTTGGCTTCTCTTGGAAGAAAAAAATCCTTTTACCAATGGTGCAAATAGCTTGCCCCAGGTACCGGATTCCGGCGAACAACTCCGTATTGATGTTCATGGTTTTACACGAAGCGATGGCAGCCCACTTCATGTGGATCTTGTTTTTCCGTTATTGCACGGTCCCTACGGCGAAGATGGAACTGTGCAGGGGTTACTCGAATTAGCTGGGATTCCTTATGTGGGCTCTGGAGTTCTCGCATCCGCGGTTGCTATGGATAAAACTTTTGCAAAGCCCATTTATTCCGATTTTGGTCTCGAGGTTGCTGAAGGTTTCACGGTCCATCAACGCGATTGGCAAGCAAATCAAGCACTAGAGATTGCAAAGATTTCTGCACTTGGTTTCCCACTCTTCATAAAACCGGCCCGAAGCGGATCAAGTAGAGGAACGTCGAAAGTAAAAGATGCATCACAGATTGTTGCGGCGATGGAAGAAGCACATCGTCATGACCCACGTGCCATGGTTGAAGTTGCCATTGTTGGACGCGAAATCGAATGCGCCGTTTTGGAAATTGATGGAAGAGCGACCCCTTCAATTCTTGGCGAGATTAGGGTTCATGAACCCCACGAGTTCTATGATTTTGAAGCGAAATATTTAGATAACTCAACTTCATTTGATGTCCCGGCGCAGATTCCAGATCACGTGGCGCAACATATCGCCGACGCTGCTGTTACCGCGTTCGTTGCACTCGGTTGCGAAGGCTTAGCCCGCGTGGATTTCTTCTTGACTCCAGCGAATCAAGTGATAATCAATGAGCTCAATACGATGCCCGGATTTACTTCGACATCCGTATTTCCCATGCTCTGGAAGGC
>RHAU01000006.1 GCA_010032125.1 Actinomycetota bacterium
GGATGTTCTGGATTTATCTCAGTCGCTTTTTCAATGAACTCTTGAAGCGATTCTGAGTCGTAAACAATCTCCATACCGCGACCGCCGAGAACAAAGGAAGGCCTGACCAAGACCGGATATCCGACTCTTTCCGCAACTGTTCGCGCTTCGCGGTACGAGAAAGCGGTTCCAAATTCGGGGGCACGTAGATGTGTTCGCGCTAGAACTTCACCAAATGCACCGCGATCTTCCGCTAGATGAATGGCATCTGGAGATGTGCCAAGAATGGGAACGCCCGCCGCAGCCAAATCACGGGCCAGACCTAAAGGTGTTTGACCGCCGAGTTGAACAATCACTCCAGCAACTGGCCCAACTTTCTTCTCAGCAAGGTAAATCTCGAAGACATCTTCAAAAGTCAATGGTTCGAAATAGAGTCGATCGGATGTGTCGTAATCTGTCGAAACAGTTTCAGGATTGCAATTGACCATGATGGTTTCATAACCGGCGCCACGCAGCGCAAAGGCTGCATGAACGCACGAGTAGTCAAACTCGATACCTTGACCAATTCGATTCGGACCACTTCCGAGAATAAGAATGGCCGGCTTTTCACGAGGTTCAACTTCGCTCTCTAAGTCATACGCGGAATAGTGATACGGAGTAAAGGCTTCAAACTCCCCAGCACACGTGTCTACCGTCTTGTAAACCGGATGAATTTCTAATCGATGTCGCAATGTCATGACATCTGAGGTGGAATTTCCACGAAGGAGCGCAATTTGGCGATCTGAAAAACCGAGCCGCTTCGCTGACCGGAGTAAATCTCCACTCAATTCGCTCGATGCTCGTATCTCAGACGCTTTATCGTTGATAGCAACGATCTGTGCAAGGAACCACGGGTCAATCTTCGAGGCGGCATGTACCTCTTCGATACTTGCACCTCCATAGAGCGCTAGCTGCACTTGGGATAAGCGAGCTTCAGTCGGGACCGATATCTTCGTGAGTAACTCTCGAACATTAACTTCGTCCGGCCAGGAAAATTCACTGCCCTTGCGCTCCAACGAGCGCATCGCCTTCTGTAGCGCTTCTGGAAAATTTCTGCCTATAGCCATCGCTTCGCCAACGCTTTTCATCGTGGTCGTGAGCCGAGGATCTGCTTCGGGGAATTTTTCAAAAGCGAACCGTGGAATCTTCACCACGATGTAATCCAACGTGGGCTCAAAAGATGCTGGCGTTTTCTTGGTAATGTCGTTTGGAATCTCATCCAACGAATACCCAATCGCAAGCTTCGTTGCAATTTTCGCGATGGGAAAACCTGTCGCCTTTGAAGCAAGTGCGCTGCTTCGAGAAACACGTGGATTCATCTCAATCACAACAACGCGTCCGTCTGCTGGGTTCACAGCAAATTGAATATTGCAACCGCCTGTGGCAACGCCCACTTCTCGAATAATCGCAATGCTCAAATCGCGTAACCGTTGATATTCCACGTCGGTCAACGTCAGTGCGGGCGCGACAGTGATGGAGTCTCCGGTGTGAACGCCCATCGGATCGAAATTCTCAATGCTGCAAATAATCACGACATTGTCGTTGTGATCCCGCATAACCTCTAACTCGAACTCTTTCCAGCCAATAATTGATTCTTCAAGAAGTACTTCGGTAACCGGGCTATGTTGCAAACCAGCGCCCGCAATGAGGCGGAGCTCTTCTTCGTTATGCGCAATACCGCTTCCAAGACCTCCCATCGTAAAAGAGGGACGTACGACAACGGGATAAGACAACGTTTCAACAGCCTTAAGACATTCTTCAATGGAGTGGCAGATAAGAGAACGTGCAGATTCGCCACCAATCTTGGTAACAATCGAACGAAACTCTTCACGATTCTCACCTCGGCGAATCGCATCCACATCTGCACCGATGAGCTTGGTACCGTATTTCGCAAGAATTCCTTGATCATGCAATTTGATGGCGGCGTTCAAAGCGGTTTGTCCGCCCAATGTTGCGAGAACTGCAGATGGTTTCTCTTTGGCGATGATCATTTCCAAAACTTCAGTTGTGATCGGTTCAATATAAGTTGCGTCGGCAAATTCAGGATCGGTCATGATTGTGGCTGGGTTGGAATTGACCAATATGACTCGGATACCTTCAGCTCGAAGTACTCGACATGCTTGGGTGCCGGAATAATCAAACTCGCAGGCTTGGCCAATAACTATTGGCCCACTTCCAATGACTAACACGCTCTCAATAGAGTGATCGCGCGGCATTACTTCACCCTGCCTTGCAACAGAGTAAGAAAATCATCAAAGAGGTAATTCGCATCGTGAGGACCAGCAGCAGCTTCTGGATGGTATTGAACGGAAAATGCCGGACGTTCCCGGAGCCGCAACCCTTCAACTACGCCATCGTTGAGAGAGTAGTGCGAGACAAATCCGGACCCGTAAACAGTTGTGAAATCTTGGTCGATGGGTGCGTCAACTGCGAAACCATGGTTGTGCGCGGTAATTTCTACGCGCCCAGTAACCTTATTCATCACTGGTTGATTTATCCCCCGATGCCCAAAACGAAGTTTGTAGGTATCAAATCCGAGAGCACGACCAAGAATCTGATGACCGAAGCAGATGCCGAAAATCGGTAATCCATCATCAAGGGCCGAGCGAACTAGGGAGACAACGCCATCCATCGTGGCAGGGTCTCCAGGACCATTGGATAGAAAAAGCCCATCAAACTTTCCATCTTTGACTTCTGAATATGTGCTGTCGACCGGCAATAGACTTACTTCAATTCCTCTCAGTGCCATATTTGCTGGAGTTGCATTCTTAATTCCGAGATCCAATGCAGCGACCGTGAACTTTCTATTCTCCAACGGAATACGGCGAATCTGATCTGTTGAGACATCTTGTGCCAAGTATGCGCCCTTCATCGCCGGGGCATTTCGAACCTTTGTGATCATCTCTTCACGCGAATATGAAAGTCCAGAGAAAATGCCAACACGCATCGAACCACGATCGCGCAAATGACGAGTGAGCGCTCTGGTGTCAACACCGGAAATTCCAACAACATCATTTTCAATGAGTTCATCTTCAAGGGATTTATCTGCTCGCCAGTTAGATACACGCGGCGATGGATCTCTTACAACGAATCCACTGACCCAAATTCTTGAAGATTCCTGATCTTGTCGATTCATTCCCGTATTTCCAATATGTGGTGCAGTCATGATGACGACTTGTTTGTGATAAGAAGGATCAGTCAAAGTTTCTTGGTATCCCGTCATGCCGGTTGCAAAAACCGCCTCACCGTATGTTTCGCCACTTTTAGCCCAGGATCGTCCTTCAAATACGCTGCCATCATCAAGCACGAGGTATGCCGGGTTCACTTCACACCACCGGAGAAGACACGATTGCCTTTGAAGTAAGTTTGATTAACCTTGACCGGAAGGACGTAATTGGCGAACGGAGTATTTTTACTCTTCGATCTCATCGCGGTTGGTTCCACGGTCCATTCAGCATCAAGATCTACCAGAGCGAAATTTGCGTAAGAGCCGGCCTTTAGGGATCCATGACCTTCGTACTTTCCGATAGCAGCCGGATTCGAAGACATGAGAGAGATTAATTTCTCAAACGAAGTAGTTTTTGTTGCGACAAGAGCCTGGTAAGAAACAGATAAAGCGGTTTCAAGTCCCGTCATACCAAAAGAAGCGGCGCTCCATTCACACTCTTTCGATTCCGCTGGATGAGGCGCGTGGTCAGTCGCGATGATGTCGATGGTGCCGTCGGCTACTCCTTCGCGCAGTGCAACGACATCCTTTTCGGTTCGAAGGGGTGGATTGACCTTATAGATCGGATTAAAACCACGGGCCAACTCATCTGTAAGAAGAAGATGATGTGGCGTTACTTCGGCCGTCACTCGAATTCCACGCGCTTTTGCCCACCTAATAATTTCTACGCTGCCGGCGGTGGATACATGACAGATATGAACTCTCGAATTCACATGTTCGGCAAGAAGAACGTCACGAGCAATGATGGATTCTTCAGCAACGGCGGGCCAACCTTTGAGACCGATGACTGAAGAAACAAGACCTTCATTCATCTGCGCGCCATTGGTCAGTCGAGGGTCTTGGGCATGCTGCGCGATGACGCCATCAAAATTCTTTACATACTCAAGCGCTCTTCGCATCACCAGAGGGTCGGCAACGCAATGTCCATCATCGCTAAAGATTCGAACGCGCGCTTCCGATGCATGCATTGCTGCAATTTCAGCCAACGTTGTTCCTGCTTGACCTTCGGTTACCGCTCCAATGGGGAAAACATCGCAAAGTCCGTGACTCTGTCCGAGTCTGAAAACTTGCTCGACAACGCCTGCTGTATCGGCAACGGGCGCAGTATTTGGCATGGCAGAAATTGCGGTGAAGCCACCTGCCACCGCAGCGAGAGAACCCGTCAGTACAGTTTCGGCATCTTCCCGTCCCGGCTCTCGAAGATGAGTGTGAAGATCCACAAGTCCTGGAATGAGAGTAGAACCGCCAGCATCGATGACTGTGACTTTATCTGTAGATGAAAACTCTGTGACGATTCTTTCGCCCTCGAACTTCAGTTCACATGCTTTACCGCGAAGATCTTTGGCTTTAGTTACGTGAAATCTTTCCATTATGCGCTCATCCCCCCTAAGAGTAGATAGAGAATCGCCATGCGAACGGTAACGCCGTTAGTTACTTGCTCCACAATGACGGAATTCACCGCATCGGCTGCCTCTGCTGAGATTTCAAGACCTCTATTCATAGGTCCCGGATGCATCACCACCGCGCCTTTGGGCATGCGGTCAAGTCGCTCTTTGGTTAAACCAAAACCGCGCGAATACTCTCGCTCGCTTGGGAAGAAAAGTTCTGACATTCGCTCTCGTTGTACGCGGAGCATCATCACTGCATCGACATGAGGAAGTACGTCATCGAAGTCGTAGGAAATGTTAACCGGCCATTGATCTATTCCGAATGGAAGAAGTGTGTGTGGTGCAACCAGCGTGACTTCTGCGCCTAACTTTTTGAGCAATAAGACATTACTTCTAGCGACGCGGGAATGGAGGATATCGCCGACAATTGCGACTTTGATGCCGGATAAATCTCCTGCACTGTCGCGCAGATGACGACGAAGAGTGAAGGAATCCAAGAGCGCTTGAGATGGATGTTCGTGGGTCCCATCTCCAGCGTTAATGACACTTCCCTTCATCCACGATTGGTCAGCAAGTCTTGCAGGCGCGCCAGATGAACCATGTCGAATGACAACTGCATCGGCCCCCATAGCTTGCAACGTCAGCGCCGTGTCCTTGAGGGACTCCCCCTTGCTCAAACTCGAGCCTTTCGCACTGAAATTGATGACATCTGCAGAGAGCCGCTTGGCGGCTGCCTCGAACGAGATGCGAGTACGAGTGGAATCCTCAAAGAACAAATTAACAATAGTTCTGCCACGAAGCGTGGGTAGTTTTTTGACAGGGCCGTCGGATATGCGTGCAATCTCTTCAGCAGTATCAAGAATCTGAATCGCATCCGATTTGCTTAAATCTTCAATGCTCAGGAGATGTTTATTCATGACTGTGCCTCTATAACAACTTCATCAGATTCGTCGCATTCTTGAAGCAAAACGTGCACGCGTTCTGAGCTACTTGTAGGCAGATTCTTTCCGACAAAATCGGCGCGAATCGGAAGTTCACGATGGCCGCGATCAACAAGCACTGCTAGTTGCACTGATGCAGGGCGACCGAGTTCAGACAATGCATCAAGTGCCGCGCGGATAGTGCGTCCAGAGTAGAGAACATCGTCAACGAGGACCACGTGCATCTCATTGATTCCGCTGATAGGTATCTCCGTGGACATAAGCGCACGAGGTGGACGAAGCCTGAGGTCATCGCGATACATCGTCACATCGAGAGTGCCGTGAGGCACCTCATGTCCCTCTATCTCTTCTATCATCGACGCAATTCGTTTCGAAAGAAATGCACCGCGGGTTGGTATCCCGAGCAAGAGAATTGATTGCGAACCTTTGTTATGTTCGAGGATTTCATGAGAAATACGACGCAGCGCCCTGGCTATTTCGCCGGCGTTTAATACAACGCTCATACCATCCCCTTGCCCGCCTCACAGGACGGTGTTTAAAGGTCGCCGAAGGCTAGCACAACCTTCCTGTGGATACTTTTCTCACCGTCACTGCCGAGAAATTAGCCTTCTACGATGGCCACCCCGATTGAGATTGGAAGCCGACTTCGCGACATACGTCGCCAACAAGAGTTGACTCTTAAGCAAGTTGAAATCAAATCCCGAGGAGTCTGGAAATCCGTAGTGGTCGGATCGTACGAGCGGGGAACTCGAACACTCTCGATTGAGAAAGCATTTCGACTCTGCGATTTTTATGGTGTTCCATACTCAGCGTTGATAGACAACGGTGGTGAGAAATCACATACAGAGAAGGCCTTCCGAATTGACCTCACGGCGTTGCGCACTTTTGAGAAATCTGGCGACCGGTTCTCCCAAGAGCTAGCAAGGCTCGTTGGTTTCATCATCAAGAAACGTAATGATTGGAATGGTCATTTTATTTCGATGAGGCGAAGTGATTGTGAAACCCTGGCGCTGATGACATCACTTACGGAAGAGTCAACATATAAATCACTCGAGCATCGACGCCTGCTCATAAAGGCGCTAAAGAACTAGATCGGCCTTAATCTTGCTAATAGTTGCTAAGACCCCGTGTATATAAGAACTTGATTCCTCAGTGGAAAGCGTTTTAGCCAACTCAAGCGCCTCATCTATTGCGACTGCTTCAGGAATATCACGACCCCATAAGAGTTCGAAAAGCGAGAGCCGTAAGATATTTCGGTCTAGTACAGGCATCCGATCAAAATCCCAGCCCTGTGAGTAGGTCACGATTAATTCATCGATGCGGCTTCGGTGCTCGACAACACCCGTGAGCAGTTCTCGCGTGTAATCACGGATGAGATATTCAAGAGTTTCAAGACGTTGCGAAAGAATTACTCCTACTGAAATTCCACGGATATCGGCTTCATAGAGTAGGTCCAGAGCCGCTTTCCGTGCCTTTGAACGAGCGCTCACCTAGTTTGCGCGACCTAGATATTCACCAGTTCGAGTATCGACCAAAACAACTTCATCCTGCTTGATAAAAAGCGGTACTTGGATGCTAATCCCTGTCTCAACTGTCGCTGGTTTCGATCCTGCCGATGAGCGATCTCCTTGGAGGCCAGGTTCGGTATAGGTGATTTTCAGAGGAACGGATGCTGGTAGTTCAACATAGAGCGGGTTTCCTTCATGAATAGCGACAATTACTTCAGAGTTTTCCAACATGTAATTTGGCGCTTCACCGACTGTATCTGGGCTAATCGTGATCTGATCATAAGTAGTGCTGTCCATAAAAACGTAACCTGCGTTATCTTTGTAAAGGAACTGCATATCGCGTTTCTCAAGAATCGCCACATCGATTTTCACCCCGGCGTTAAATGTTCTTTCAACCACTTTTCCGCTGAGGACGTTCTTTAACTTGGTGCGAACGAACGCGGGACCCTTTCCTGGTTTTACATGTTGAAATTCAACGACATTCCACAGCTGTCCATCAAGGTCTAAGGTCATGCCGTTTTTGAGGTCATTTGTTGTGGCCATGGCGCGGAAGGTTACTCGCTAAAAGTTTATTTAAGAAATCGTCAGCAGGGCTCGGAGCGCGAGACGGTAAGAATCAACTCCAAATCCCGCAATGGTGCCGGTTGCAACACCCGAAATGACTGACGTATGTCGAAATTCCTCGCGCGCCAAAGGATTGGAGATATGCACCTCAATGATTGGAGATCTCAGAATTTCAAGGGCATCCCTGATTGCATAAGAGTAGTGAGTGAACGCTGCAGCGTTGATTATGACGGGGTTCTTGCCGTCAGCTGCTTCGTGAATCCACTGAATCATCGTTGTTTCATCATCGCTCTGGCGGATATCTACGTCAATACCTAGGAGTTTCGCTTCTTTACTTACTTCGTCAACGAGTGAGGAATAGTCGATGCCGCCGTAAATCTTCGGATCGCGCGCTCCGAGTTTCGAAAGATTTGGCCCGTTAAGTACCAGGACGGTGTTCATCGCGGCAGTCTACTCCCCGATCATCTCGAGATAAATTTTCCGTAATTCTTCCTCGGAGATACCTTCTCCTCGGCGGCAGCTTCCAATGGACTCCAACAATACGAAACGAACTTGGTTATTTCTCGCCTTCTTATCGACAAGCATCGCTTCATAGAGCCGTGACCATGCGCCAGATGAATAGGTGATCGGCAATTCCAACGATTGCAATATCTCCTGGTGCAAAGTCACCACATCACCGGGAAGATTTGAATATTTGGCGCTCAGTGCTGCCGCATAAACCATTCCGATAGAAATTGCTTCACCATGTCTTAGTTCATAACCTGAATCCCACTCAATGGCATGTCCGAGAGTATGTCCGTAGTTGAGAATCTCGCGATGAAAAGATTCCTTAAAATCTTGGCTTACGACATTTGCCTTAACGCTGACAGCACGGGAAACGATCTGCTTGATATTCGCTTCGACGTTAGATTGGAAAAGTTCGAGAATGGTGGGATCGGCAATAAAGCCACACTTCACGGCTTCGGCTAATCCGGCATTGATATCCCTTTGTGGGAGAGTTTTGAGCCAGGTGTAATCAATGAGAACGGAGATCGGAGAGTGAAAAGCTCCCGCAAGATTCTTACCTGCTTGCAAGTTGATCCCAGTTTTGCCGCCGATCGCAGCGTCAACCATCCCCGCAACAGTTGTCGGCACAGCGATCCAATCAATGCCCCGAAGGTATGTTGCCGCAACAAAGCCGGTCAGATCTGTTGTAGCGCCACCGCCAAGCCCCACAAGAACTCCATCTCGTCCCAGATTTCGCTTGGCTAGTTCTTCGAGAACTCCGGCGTAGTTAGTAATCGTTTTCTGGTTCTCTCCGTCGGGGAGAAAAATTAGATCAAAGTCCTTGAGAGAATCACCTGCTATGTTTCTTAAACTTTCAGGAACTAAGAAAACCAGTTCCCTTTGGTGCGGCAATTGCGCTTCCCAACTGCAGTCGAGGGTGACGTTGTAAGTGCGCTCTGCTGCGACAGAAATAGTGTTCACAGAATAACTTTCGCAAGAATCTCTTCAGCAACTTCCGCAGGCTTTTTATTATCCGTTGAGCATGTCAACGTGGCGAGACGCTCATAAATCGGTCGACGAGCCTGCATCAATGAGAGCCATTGCTGTCGTGGAGCGCCTACGAGTAACGGCCTTTCCTTATTTAATCCAACACGTGGAGCAGCATTTGATATCGATACATCGAGAAACACCACACATGGCATTGTGGCCAATACTGTTTGAACCTGCTCATCAAGGATTGAGCCACCACCTAGAGAAACGATTGATTCATCACTTTTCAATGCCGAAAAAACTTCTTCACGTTCGAGCTTTCGGAATTCATCCTCGCCAGATTCAAGGAATATATCGGGGATCTTTCGCCCGGTTCGTTCCTCAATTTTTTGGTCAGTATCGATGAGTGGAAGTTCAGTCTTCTTTGCTAGCACCTTTCCGACTGTCGTCTTTCCTGAACCAGGCGGACCCATGAGAATAATGCGCGGCATCCCTACCGAAATTTCAACTCGGAGGTAAAGCTCTGAAAGTTACGAGCGGTCTCAACAACATTATCGCCACCGAATTTCTCCAGAACTGCTTCTGCAAGAACAAGCGCAACCATTGCTTCGGCGACGATTCCAGCTGCAGGAACTGCACATACATCCGAGCGTTGATGAATTGCTCGCGCTGACTCACCGGTTGCAACATCAATTGTTTCAAGTGACTTTGGGACTGTAGAAATCGGCTTCATAGCGGCTCTCACGCGCAAAATTTCACCAGTAGTCATCCCACCTTCAGTTCCTCCGCTTCGTTCTGACTTTCGGCGGATCTTTCCAGACTCATCGCGAACAATCTCATCGTGGGCGATTGATCCGCGTCGTCGCGCTGTTAGGAATCCATCGCCAAACTCGACACCCTTTATAGCTTGGATTCCCATAAGCGCACCAGCAATTCGAGAATCCATTCTGCGATCCCAATGCACATGCGACCCCAAACCAATCGGAACGTTATATGCAATGACCTCTACTACGCCACCTAAAGTGTCGCCGTCTTTATGACACTCTTCAATTTCTTTCACCATTTTCGCCGAGGTATCTTCGGAGAAACATCGAACTGGATTCTCATCGATGCGAGATTTATCTTTCATAGTTGGCAAGGGTGAGTTGATAGGAACTTCGACTTCACCGATAGATACGACATGGCTGAGCAATTCCAGTCCAACCGCACTGCGGAGAAACGAGCGAGCGACAGCACCAAGCGCGACACGCGTTGCCGTCTCACGCGCTGAAGCGCGTTCCAAAATAGGTCGGGCGTCATCGAATCCATATTTCTGCATGCCAACGAGATCGGCATGGCCAGGCCGTGGACGCGTCAAAGGTGCATTACGAGCAAGATCTGCAATCTCTGCGGGATTTATGGGGTCACTGGCCATGATCTTCTCCCACTTTGGCCACTCACTATTTTCTATCTCAATAGCAATGGGACCACCTTGAGAAATTCCGTGGCGAACTCCTCCCAGTATTCTCACCTTGTCTTGTTCAAAATTTTGACGAGCGCCTCTTCCAAAACCCAGACGTCTTCGGCGTAAATCTGAATCAATGAGCGCAGTTGATACCTCAACTCCAGCTGGAATGCCTTCGAGAATTCCAACAAGAGCCGGGCCATGTGATTCACCTGCCGTAAGCCAGCGCATCGACAAATTATCGCAGAACGAACCCCAACTCGCGGGCAATTAACGTCATCAAAAAGAGCGCAGGGGCAGCGGGAATGAGTCGACTCTTTCGATTCTTACAGAATAAAGAGAGTATTGCCAAGGCGGAGATAAGGAGCGTGATTATTGCGGATGGATTGAATGTTGGATACAAACCTAGAAGCGGGATAAGTCGAACATCTCCGTAGCCGAGACGAAGGGAAGGAATTGCAAAGAGCACGTGCGCGACAAAAAAGCAGACGCAACACGCGATAACATTTCTTAAATTAATTATTGGAAACAGGCTCAGGTAAGCGAGATAAATCAATTGTCGCGGAATGCGATGCGTTTTCAGATCTATGAAAGAGAGAAGAATCGAGAAGAGTGCGAAATGCCAGGGCAGGTACATTCCGGGAGGTTAGAGCCCTCATTGCAAGTGTGGTGTAAAAACTTGTTATCTGTGGAGAGCTTGAGACAACGCCGTTAAGAGAGTCTCGAACATGACTCCAGCATCGAAGGATTGATGAGTAAAGAGTGATATCTGCTGTAGCGCTTGGGCGGCGAGCAGATACTCCCCTGCGATAAAAGTCCTTTTGGGAATAATCAATGACGCGAATTCCGTCGGCCAGGGGTGATAAATCGAGTCGATGACAAGTTCAGTATCAAGGGCTGGTCGGACATTTCCTAACGATCCCACTGGCGTTGTATTGATGACAACATCGAATGTATGTGGCTTATCCAATTCGTTCCAATCGAGAATCAGAGAATCCCTATCAACCGTATAAATCGACTCATCTCGATGGTTACTACGTCGAAAGATAGTTGTTGTAGCACCTCGCAACTTCGCCGCATAAATCGCCGAACGCGCAGTCGCGCCAGCTCCAACGATTGCTACCTTTGACTTGTCTTCAGGTATTCCCAATCTCTCAAATAGAAATGAAAATCCGCTGACATCAGTATTCTCAGCCGACCAATGGTCGCCTTTTCGAATTAAAGTATTTGCCGAATCCGTTTGTTGAACCACAACACTCTTCTCCGCTGCCAATTCGGCCGCCTTCTCTTTCAGAGGCATGGTGACTGAAAATCCTGTCATCTCAATATGCGCGCTCAAAAAGTCCTCTAAATCGGCGGGAACAACCTCAAAGGCTCGGTAATCGCCTTCAATAGCGAGGAGATCAAAGGCTAATGTGTGAATTAACGGAGAAAGAGAATGAGATATGGGAGAACCTAGAACTCCTGCTCGGATCACTTGAACTTACCTGCCTTGAGATTCTTTTTGTATTCAGATTTTAAAAGAAGAAACTCATCATAGGACGAAGTAAATTCTGTTCTTGATGGTTCCACGGTTACAAAGTAGAGCCAATCCCCTGGTTCGGGATCAAGTGCGGCGTCAATTGAAGCGCGAGTGGGACTTCCAATTGGCCCCGGAGGGAGACCCGGATTGAGGAAAGTGTTGTAGCGATTTCTAACCTTAGTATCCGAAATCGAAACAAATATCTCACCTCGTCGCTTAAGAATGTAGTGGACCGTTGAATCGAACTGCAGCGGCATACGCTTTTCAAGGCGGTTATAAATTACTTGCGCCACCTTTCTATGTACGTCTGGTGTTCCTTCCGATTCGATTAAGGAGGCGATGGTGAGAATCTCGCTGGCGCTAAATCCGGGACGTGAATCCCACTTAACATCCTTAGTTGAAAAGGTGAATCGGTTAATCATCGAGGCAAGTGCGATATCGGAATTTTTCTCCTTTGGAAACGAGTAAAAAGCAGGATAGAGAAATCCCTCAAGACTCTTCAGTTGGAAACCCTTCGGTGGCTTTAGCTTTGCGAAGGCTCTATCAAGATCGGCAGCGGTGAAGCCTGCGCCAATCATTTCTGCTCTTATTTCAGACCACCATGCACCGTCTCTGACCTTGACGAGATCAACGATTCGATTGGAGTCCAACAATTGTGTCAACGCTTCCTTAGCTGGAATTGATCTTTGGATTCTGTGAACACCAGGAGCGACCGTTGATGATCGTTTGTCACCTACTGCCACTCGGAAATACGCTTCGGTTGACTTGACGACGCCTGCTTCTTGAAGTTTCTTTGCAATCTCCATCCCTGTCTCTCCGGGGATTATTTCAATATTCACTTCGGAACTGCTCATTCCCGGTGCGAAATCGGGTGCGGATGGAACACCTGGGGCGATCTCGCGAAGTGCCAAAGTGATAAGAAGAATTGCTAATCCAGATGCAACGAGCCGTTTCACAAAAGAACTACGAAACGCTAATTCCGGCAAGCTCACCGCGATTCCTCTCACTTTGCAGCGCAAATTCAAGAAGAGCCACCGCAGCGATTTGATCTACATATTCTTTGGTTGGTTTTTTGCTGGGCCGCGAGTCGCGTAAAGCGCTCGTCGTGGTAAGCCGCTCGTCGAGAAGTCGAACCTGGACCGGGAAAGTGTCGGCAATCTCGCTAGCAGTCGCCTTAGCAATCTCGGCTGAACTACCTTCATGTCCAGAGAGATGCAGTGGAAGACCTACATATACGACAGAAACATTCTCGGTTGAAATCAGGGTGCGAAGTTCTGCCAATAACTCATCGGGAGAGCTTGTGCTGACAGGAGAGGCGATGATTAAGGCTGGATCGCTGATTGCTATACCTACGCGAACTGTTCCAACATCTATTGCAAGACGTCGACCTTCTGGTAGCGGCGACATTACTGATGGAGCGCTTGGGTAATTGCCGAGAAAGATTCTTGGAGCGCTCTGGAATTCGGTCCGCCACCTTGAGCGAAGTCATCCTTCCCTCCGCCGCCTCCTCCAAGTTTTCCGGAAGCGATCTTTGCCAAAGTGCCAGCCTTAATACCCATGGAACGTGCCTTTTCATTAACAGCGATGACAAGGACAACTTTGCCATTCTCAATCGAACTGAGAACTGTCACCGAACCATCTGACGAAGTCGGAACCTCACCAAGAAGTTTTCGGAGATCATCTCCAGAGAAACCTTCACCACAATCATGGATAAGAAGAGAGATACCTTCCACCTTCTGACTCTTTTTATAGGAATCAAGAAGCGCTTCTTTTGCGGCTGCGACCTTAAATTTTGCAAGATCTCGTTCGAGTATTTTGACTCGGTCTATTAACTCAGAGATTCGATCAGGAAGTTCTTCAACTCGGCTACCTTTCATTAGGCCGGTGAGTGAATTAAGCAATAAGTGCTCGCGGGCTAGGAAGGAGAATGCATCATGACCCACCAAAGCTTCGACGCGGCGCAGTCTCTCCCAAAATCTCGCGAAACGCTTTATGCACCATATGAGTTGCAGTATGCGCTCGGGAGATTGCATCGCGGCGCTCAACATCAATAGACGCGTGGATTTCAGAACCTACTGTTGCTACCCCTTCTCTGACACGACCTCGATGAATAAAAAGTCCCGGAAGGACGGTCTGCACATCATCAATCTCTATAACCGCTCCACTTCGAGAGGTAATTACTCCGCCATCGGCTAGCTGGCCACCGCCTTCGGAATAAAAGGGTGTTCTATCGAGTACAACCTCAACTTCGGTACCAACAGGTGCTTCTTGCGCAAGAGAGCCATCTTTCAATAGAGCAATAAGATTTCCCTCACTTGAAGTGCGCGTGTATCCGAGAAAATCATTTGCTCCCTGTGCGTCAAGAACTTTCCTATACTCGGTGAGATCGGTATGTCCACTCTTTTTGGCCTTCGCATCGGCTTTAGCCCGCTCTCGTTGTTCTTTCATCAAACGTTTAAAGCCATCAGCATCGATAGTTAGGCCTTGCTCTGCGGCCATCTCCAAAGTTAAATCAAAAGGAAATCCGTAAGTATCGTGCAATTTGAAAACATCATCACCAGATATTGTGCTGCCACCGACTGATTTCACTGACGAACTGGCCTGATCAAAAATCGTTGTTCCACTTCGTAGCGTCTCCAAGAAGGAATTCTCTTCTGCTACAGCAACGGCCAAGATCCGTTCTTTATCGCTTACGAGTTCGGGATATTGCGGACCCATCGCATCGAGAGCCGCGAGCGTTAATTCCCTCATATTCCCATCTGGTGCGCCTAACAAGCGCATATTTCGAGTTGTTCGACGCATCATGCGGCGAAGAACATAACCGCGACCTTCATTTCCTGGAGTCACGCCATCGCCGATAAGCATCAGAGCTGTACGAGCGTGGTCTGCGATGACGCGAAGTGAGACGTCGGAACGCTCATCTTTTCCGTACTTAACGCCGGTGAGTGTGGATGCTTTCTTAAGAATGTGACTTGTTGTGTCAATTTCATAAATATTCTCAACGCCCTGAAGCAGGGCAGCCATTCGTTCTAATCCCATCCCCGTGTCTATATTTTTTGCGGGAAGCTCGCCCAGAATCGGAAAACCCTCTTTGCCTCCCCCTTCGCCGCGAACATTCTGCATAAAAACCAAATTCCATACCTCGAGGTACCTATCTTCATCTGCAATAGGCCCACCTTCTTTTCCATACTCAGGTCCTCGATCGAAATAGATTTCAGAACACGGACCACAAGGACCCGGTACTCCCATAGACCAGAAGTTGTCGGCCATGCCACGCCGTTGAATTCTTTCTTTCGGCACACCTACTTTCTTATGCCAAATATCAGCCGCCTCGTCATCATCGAGATAGACAGTTACCCATAGACGTTGACTATCAAAACCGAAACCTCCATCTGACGTCGGCTTTGTTAGTAACTCCCAGGCAAGAGAGATTGCGCCTTCCTTGAAGTAGTCACCGAAGGAGAAATTTCCGCACATTTGGAAGAAGGATGCGTGCCGGGTCGT
>RHAU01000051.1 GCA_010032125.1 Actinomycetota bacterium
CACTGCCCCTAGCATCACACCTGGCAGGCTGGAAATGCCAGCCAGAACCGCGCCTGTGACCAGGGAAAATGAGAGTGCGAGGCTAAAAGCGCTCGGCGAGACCAGGCTTATGGTCATCGCAAGGACCGCTCCGGCAAGGCCCGCAAGAGCTGAGCTCACAGTAAATGCCAAGACTTTTGTCCGCCCGGCATTAACTCCCGCCAACTCTGCTGCAAGTGCATTACCGCGAACTGCTCGCCACGTCCTACCAAATCTGGAATAGAGAACATTGCTGGTGAAATACAGTGCGATTAACGCAGTGAGAGCAGCGATCCAGAAATACCATTTATATAGAGTGAATTCATCACCAAAACGTGCGGGTGGCATTCCTATATCGAAGATGATTCCTTGTTCTCCGCCGAGAAATTCAAATTGATTTGCAAGCGCAGGCATTCCGACAGCAAGAGCAAGTGTTGTGCCCGCAAGGTACGGTCCACTCAAACGTGCGGCTGCATAACCGAGGATTGCTCCAAAGATGGAAGCGGCTGCGATTGCTACGAGGAAAGCAACCCATACTGGAACTGAAAAATTGCTCAACGTCAATGCGGCCGAATAACCGCCAACTGCCATGAGCGCACCATTACCGAGCGAAACTTGTCCCGAATAACCAGTCAACAGAACGATGGATGCCAGGCCAATCGTATACATCGCAAGAGTTGCGCCTTGATATACACGTAACTCATCGACTCGATCACCAATGAGTATAAGAATCCAACCGAAAATGAATAGGAAGAGAAGTCGTTTACGCACGGCGTCCCTTCCTGGATCCAATTAATCCATCTGGTTTAACAAGTAAGACGATAATGAGAACCACAAATCCACTCACAAATGTCAGAGATGTATTTACGTAATTCAAAATAAAAGTAAGTCCGATTCCCAAAATCATCGCACCGACAACCGCGCCAACCATGCTTTCAAGTCCGCCTACGACCGCCGCAATAAATCCAAAGACTAGGAGCAGATCTAGGGAATACGGTGATAGGAAGTTGTAAGAAGTAATGAGCATTCCAGCAACGCCACCCACTCCTCCAGCGATTGCCCAACCAATCGTCCGGGTTTGAGAGGTTCGAACTCCAGCAAGACGCGCTATTTCCGGCGCATATGCCGAAGCTCGAAGCGCTAATCCAAGATTTGTTCTTGTAAAGAGAATTGAAATTGCAATAAGAACTAGTGCTACTGCCGCAACGATGACTGAATTAAGCGGAGAAAATGGAATTGTGGTTGTGCCAAAAGTGAATCCATCTTTCGATGCAGGTGCGGGAATGGATCGATATTCCCCACCCCAAACGAGACCGACAATACTTCGAATCAAACCAAGCAAACCAAGAGTTGCGATGACTGGGGCAACAACGAGCGCAGGACCAGATGTTGCATGTTTAAAGAGGACTCGCATGAGTAGAACATCTACCGCGGCACCAATGAGGGCACCCGCGATGACGGCAAAGATGAGTGAAATCCAGAAGTTTCCAGTGCGCGAAGCTATTTCAAACCCAACATAAGTTGAAAGTACTGCTTGCCCTGCTTGGGCAAAGTTCACAACGCGGGTTGAGCGCCATACCAGCACCAAAGCAAGTGACATCAAAGCGTAAATAGAGCCTTGCGATATTCCGATAAGGAGAGTGTCAAGTATCTTCTGCATCAGTACCCCAAATACGCAGCGCGAAGCGCCGGATCGTTGATGAGATCTTTTGCATTACCTGATGCAACCACTTCACCTAGATTGATAATGATTCCAATATCTGCAATCTCAAGTGCGCTCATGGCGTTCTGTTCCACCAAAACAACAGTCAATCCCAATTTGTGGCGAAGCGAATCGATGGTGGCGAAGATCTGTTCAATCACGAGCGGTGCCAACCCCAACGATGGTTCATCTAAAAGCAAGAGTTTCGGGCGGGAAACGAGAGCGCGACCTATTGCAAGCATTTGACGTTCGCCGCCGGAAAGCGTGTCAGCGCTTTGCTTCATTCGCTCACCCAGTCGCGGAAAGAGTTCCACCACTTCTCGTATGGCCGCTTCTGTATCTGCTTTATCTCTACGCCATATTCCACCTAGAACTAGATTTTCACGGACGGTTAACTCTGCAATAACCGATTTTCCTTCGGAGACATGTGAGATTCCCATACGGACCAAATCTTCAGACTTGATGCCGTTAATTTCTCTTCCTTGCCAGGAAACAGTTCCTGAATCAAATTCTTTTAGTCCGGAGAGTGCTCGAAGAAGCGTTGTCTTTCCTGCTCCGTTGGAACCGATAACAGCAGCAAGTTGCCCTGGCTCTACCGAGAATGAAACACCACGTAACGCAGTAATCGCACCGTGCGAGACGCTTAAGCGATTGACGACAAGTCCACTCATGATTGCGCCTTTGAGTGAGTGCCTAGATAAGCCTGAATGACCGCCTCATTGTTGCGAACTTCATGTGGCGTTCCAGAGGCAATGATTTCTCCAAAATTGAGAACGTAGATTCGATCACAGACCGACATAACAACATCCATATGATGCTCAACAATGATTACTGAGGTACGCGCTTTAACATTTCTAATCAGTCCATTAAGCCATTCGATATCTTGTGCTCCCAGTCCACCGGCTGGTTCATCAAGAAGCAGAATCTCAGGTTCACTCACTAAAGCACGAGCAATCGCTACACGCTTTGTATCAGGATATGAAAGTGTGTCCGCTGTGCGTTCCGAAACTGTTCCTACATAAACACGTTCTAGCGCAGATTGTGCACGTTCACGAAGTTTCGCCTCATCTTTTTCGCTTCTGCCTAGAGCCGAGCTAAAGAAATTTGATCGCGCAAATTTCTGCGCGCCGACCATGACATTCTCCGCAACAGTGAGATCTGGAAAGAGTCCTACACCCTGCAACGTTCGCGCGATCCCACGCTTTGCTAATTGATGAGGTTTTGGCCATGAAACTTTCTCGCCATAGAGTGAGAGCGTTCCTGAATCAGGTGGAACGATTCCGCAGAGCGCGTTAAATACCGTTGTTTTGCCAGCACCATTAGGACCAATGAGTCCAAGGACTTCGCCTTTTCTCAGCTCAATATTTACTTTGTTGAGCGCTTTAAGTCCACCAAAACTTACTGAAAGATCGGAGACAGAGAGAACTGAGTTTTCGCTGCTCAATGTTCCTCCAGTCAGATGTACATCCGCGGTACTCGTCGAGCAATGCGAGTGACGATTTCATAATTAATCGTTCCCGACGCATCTGCCCAAGCGTCGGCAGTGTAACCACCATCATTCTCATTTCCAATGATGTAAGCCCAATCGCCTGCTTGTGCAGTGGAATCTCTACCAACATCGACAACGAATTGATCCATTGACACCCGACCAATTAAAGGTGCGCGTTTGTTACCAATGAGTACGCCCGCTCGAGAATCGGTATTGCGCGGAATTCCATCTGCATAACCCATGGGTATAACAGCCAACTTTGTATCTCGCGATGTTATTGCCGTGCCACCATATCCAACCTGAGACCCAGCTGGAACTTCTTTTACAAGATGGATACGAGAGCGAATCTGCATCGCTGGCTTCAAACCTAAAGCCACAGAACTTCCCATCTGAGAAACATCTGGTGAAAGTCCATACATTGCAATCCCGAGTCTTAATAGATCGAAATGTGCCGACGAATGAGCAAGTGAAGCTGCTGAATTACTCATGTGAATTATCTCGGGACGAATACCGTAACCCTCTGCTTCACTTATTCTCTCT
>RHAU01000052.1 GCA_010032125.1 Actinomycetota bacterium
GCATGTGAAATTCTAAAAGCTTCCTCGAGTTTTCCATCCGGAAGAACTTTCTGCTTCTTCTTTAGTTGGAGATTTGCGATGATGGAAACAAGATCTGCATTTCCAGTTCGCTCACCATAACCGTTGAGCGTTCCTTGAACATGCGTTGCGCCTGCCGCGACTGCTGCTAAAGAATTGGCAATCGCGCATCCGGTGTCGTTGTGGCAATGAATTCCAAGACGAGCAGAGCTTTTTCCTAAGACTTCATGAACTACCTGTGAAAGTTCATCAGGGAGCATTCCTCCGTTGGTATCGCAGAGTGCAACTACATCGGCGCCAGCTTCGGCAGCAGTGCGTACAACTTCGAGCGCGTAGTGCGGATTAGATCGATATCCGTCAAAGAAGTGTTCAGCGTCGAGGAAAACTCGTTGTCCGCCAGAGCGAAGAAACTCAATGGATTCCCGAATCATGGCCAAGTTCTCATCGAGATTGGTCTTCAATGCAAGGTCCACATGTCGATCATGAGATTTTGCAACGAGAGTAACGACCGGTGCGCCTGAATCTGCAAGAGCCCGCAGTAATACGTCATCAGCGGCTTTTACATGTGGTCGTCGGGTTGCACCGAAAGCTACAAAAGTTGCGTTTTTTAAGGTGAGTTCTGTTGTTGCGCGTTTGAAAAATTCGGTGTCTTTTGGATTTGCTCCGGGCCAGCCGCCTTCGATAAATCCCACTCCGAGTTCATCCAGGTGGCGAGCAATGGTTAGTTTGTCGTGAACGGAGAGATTCAGCCCCTCCTGTTGCGCACCATCGCGCAAAGTGGTGTCGTAAATATGAAAGGAGTCATTCATTTTCATGAGACAACTTTCTTCATCCAGCCGTGTTTATCTTCAATCGTTCCATGTTGAATTCCAAGAAGGTGATTGCGAATCTCCATCGTTATCGGACCAGGATTGCCATCGCCAGTAACCCACGTTCCTTGAGCGCTCTTAGCGCAACCAACAGGTGCAATGACGGCCGCTGTTCCACATGCAAATATCTCCGAAATGTCTCCCGACGCGACACCATCTCGCCACTGTTCGATATTGATCATTCCTTCTTCGACTTTGTATCCAAGATCTGTGGCAACCGAGAGAATTGAGTCGCGAGTAATTCCGGGGAGCAAAGTTCCAGTTAATTTGGGAGTGAAAATGGTCGCATCTTTGCCTCGTCCCTTAACAAAATAAAGATTCATTCCTCCCATTTCCTCAACCCAACGTCGCTCTATTGCATCGAGCCAGACAACTTGATCGCAACCTTCTTTTGCGGCTTGCTGTTGTGCCAGTAGAGATGCGGCATAGTTTCCGCCACATTTCGCTTCACCGGTTCCGCCAAGTGCGGCGCGGACATATTCAGTCGAGATCCATACGGTCACAGCTTTCGCCGCATTGAAATATGCAGCTGCAGGAGTCGCAATAATCGAAAAGAGCGCTTTATTGCTTGGGCGCACTCCGAGACCCACTTCGGTAGCAATCATAAAAGGGCGTATATAAAGAGACTCGCCTATTTTTTTAGGCACCCATTCACGGTCAACTTTGACGAGAGCTTCTACGCAGGAAACGAAATCTGAAACTGGAAGTTCTGGGAGTGCAATCCGAGCAGCGCTCTTTGCAAAGCGAAGTCCGTTTGCATCCGGTCTAAAAAGAGCAATGGAACCATCCGGCTGTGAATACGCTTTCATGCCTTCAAATATCTCTTGTCCGTAGTGAAAAACCATCGCCGCGGGATCAAGTTCGATCGCTCCGTAGGCACGAACCAACGCATCAGCCCAACCGCTACCGTGATTCCATTCAGCAACAACCATGTGGTCTGTGAAATATTTTCCAAACCCCGGTTCTGCAACACGTTTTTCACGTTCTAATGCCGGAACGGCAGCAGTGGAAGGTTGAATTGAAATTTTCATTTAATAGCTCCGGCGAGGGCCGAACCAATATCTGACGTTGAACGTTGCGAGCTGCCTCGAGTCTTAAGGTCATTTTCGACTGCACGCTCAACATCCATAGCAGCGTCGAATGCACCAAGATGATGGAGCATCATCGCAACGGACATGACTGTTGCGGTCGGATCAGCAATTCCTTTGCCTGCGATATCTGGCGCAGAACCATGTACCGGTTCGAACATTGAAGGAAACTTTTTCTCAGGATTGATATTCCCTGATGCGGCCAGACCAATACCGCCACAAATCGCAGCAGCAATATCAGTCAAAATATCTCCAAAAAGATTGTCGGTGACTACTACGTCGAATCGATCCGGATTGGTGACAAAAAACATTGAAGCGGCATCAACATGGAGGTAGTCGGTAGTTACATCAGGAAATTCTCGCGCAATTTCGTTGAAGGTTCTGGTCCATAAACTTCCAGCACGCACCAGGACATTGTTTTTGTGGACCAATGTCAATTTCTTTCGGCTTCGTCTTTGTGCACGTGCAAATGCATCTCGTATGACGCGTTCAGCGCCGCGTCGAGTATTGAGGCTTTCTTCTGTCGCGATTTCTGCCGAGGTACCTTCTGCAAGGACGCCACCTGCACCTACATACGGACCTTCGGTACCTTCGCGAACGACAACGAAATCAATGGGTTTATCGGTGCGAAGTGGTCCAGTGGTGCCTGAATAAAGTTTTGCCGGCCGCAAGTTGATGTAATGATCAAGCGCAAACCGAAGTTTGAGAAGAAGTCCGCGTTCAAGGACGCCGCTGGGGACGCTCGGATCACCGACAGCACCAAGAAGGATGACATCGAAAGTCTTAAGCTCTTCAAGCACCGCATCAGGCAACGTCTCACCGGTTTTATGCCAGTACTTCGCGCCGAGCTCAAATTCTTTCTTCTCGAATGTCAACCCATATTTAGCGGATACGACATCGAGAACTTTTAGTCCTTCAGCAACTACTTCGGGCCCAATTCCATCGCCAGCGATGACTGCAAGTTTGTATGTCGTCATGATTGCAAGGAAACCGTTCTTACTAGCGTCGCACCAGTCTCTTTTGCCACAGAAGAAATCAGTGCTTGTGGAATCGCTGAATCGACTGTTATTGCCATGAGAGCTTCTCCCCCAGCAACATCGCGCGCTACCTGCATGCTTGCGATATTTATCCCAGACTTTCCAAGAATATTTCCCACACTTCCGACAATTCCTGGTCGATCTACATAACGCAGGAAGAGAAGGTGATCGGTAGGAGGAAGATCGAGATCGAATTTATCAATCGAGATGATCTTCTCTGTTCGCTTAATTCCCATGAGAGTTCCATCAACTTTGATATGTAAGCCGCTACTGAAGGCCGCTTTCACTTCGATTGCGCTTCGGTATTCGGCGCTCTCGGCTTCAGTAGAAACACTCGATGTTAAACCGCGCTCAGAAGCGAGATTCGGTGCATTCACATACGTGACATCTTCTGCGCCTGTTGCTATCAGCGCACCTTTAAGGACAGATGTTGCAAGAATCGAACAATCGTGAACTGACACCTCGCCTCGAACAACAACCTCGATAGAGACGGGAAGTTCGTCGGCAAGTGCAGTCGCAACTTGTGCAAGTTTCTCCACCAGCGGAAGAGATGGGCGAATCTCTTCATGAATCTCGCCGCCTTTGACGTTGACTGCATCCGGAACGAGTTCACCAGAGAGCGCTTTGCGAACCGAAATCGCAACGGCAATACCAGCGCGTTCTTGGGCTTCATCTGTTGACGCACCCAAATGAGGAGTGGCAACAACCTGATCCAAAGTGAAAAGTG
>RHAU01000053.1 GCA_010032125.1 Actinomycetota bacterium
CTAAAGAGAAGTTGAATGTAAAGAGTTAAGGATGAATGCCCGCAGGAGAGAATAAAACGATCTCGACCAATCCACTGTGGATCGCTTGGATCATGGCGCAAAAATTTCTGGAAAAGTGTGTAAGCAACTGGCGCCAAAGACATGGCTGTACCGGGATGCCCGTTTCCAACTTTTTGGACGGCATCCATGGCGAGGGCGCGAGCCACGGCAACGGCTTTGTCATCAAGCGGACCCCAGATAAGTTCTCTGCTCACAGTCGCTCCTTCCGAGTTAGCACATTACCGCTTATGACCAGGTTCCATGCGGAAATCCATACCAGTACCGCACCGAGAATGTGTGCGCCGACAATCGCTTCAGGAAGTCCCGTGAAATATTGGACATATCCAATGCCACCTTGGGCGATTGCTACGCCGATGAAGATCTTGACCTTTCGACCCCAGATCTCCCATGTGGCGGCCGACTCAGCAAGTTTCGTTGAAATCAAAAGGGCAATTGCAATTCCCAATGTTGCAATGACCAGATCCGCGTGAATCCAGGACATCGTCTTGGCATCAAAATCGAAACGAGCCGCTGTTGAATCGCCTGCATGTGGACCGCTGCCCGTAACTATGGTTCCCATCAAGATGACAATTGAAGTGAAGAAGAGCAGAGCTCTGGCCAATCTCCGCGAAAGAGGCGACAGTTGTGTAGGGGAGGGAAGGAAACCATGCGCTCGTTGCCGAAGCGAGAGCGCTGCAGCAATGATGATGATGGAGAGTAGGAAATGCGCGGCCACCGTCGCAGGATTTAATCCAGTCAAAACTGTGATGCCGCCAAGGATTCCTTGCGCCACAATCCCAAGAATTTGTGCCGCGCCGAGGAGTCGGAGTTCGCGCGCTTTGAATTTAAGAATTGCGCCAAAGAGAAAAAGCGCGTTCAACAAAAGAACAAAAGTCAGCAATCTATTTCCGAATTCGATCCAGGCATGAAGAGGCGCTTCAGGTTGATCTGGCGTTGGCGTGTACGAGCCAGGTGTGCACTCTGGCCAGGTTGAACAACCAAGTCCTGAGCCGGTCAAACGAACAGCTGCTCCCGTAACGACGATCGCAGATTGCGTGACCAGCATCGACGTTGACAGGCGTCGGAGCGCTTTTGGATAGATCACAGCCTCGCTCCCACGCCGAGAGCCTACGGTTGCGGGCTGCTGACCAATTGGCGAAGCGGGCGTATTTACGCAACAATTCCGTTGTGAAATCCGCCATGCTTTCCAGCGATGACCTGCGCACTCGAGACCAGGTTGCTCGGGCGATTCTGGAGTCCGGACCTTCCACGGCGACGGCCCTTGCGGAGCGACTCTCGTTAACCCCGGCTGGAATCCGTCGACATCTAGATCAACTTGTCCTGGATGGAATCTTGGAGGAGCGCGAGCCACATAGTCGAAGCGCTAGAACTCGGGGCCGTCCTTCAAAAGTATTTGTTATGAGTGATCGGGGTCGCGAGAGATTTGAACACTCGTATGACGACCTTGCAGTCTCCGCACTGAAATTCTTGGCAACCGAAGGCGGCGAACATCTGCTCAATGGATTTGCTCGACAGCGCGCAGATGAAATGGTTCGAAAAGGGAATGCGACTGTCAATAGCGCAAAAGATCCCATCAAGGGACTTGCAACTTTTCTTACCCAAGAAGGGTACGCAGCCAATACTCACGCACACGGTATTGGAGTAGAACTTTGCCAACACCATTGTCCTATCGCGCACGTTGCTGCTGAATTCCCACAACTATGCGAGGAAGAGACAGCAGCGTTTTCCAGAATTCTCGATACGCACGTTCAACGTTTAGCCACTATCGCTCATGGCGATGGTGTCTGCACAACTTTCATTCCCCAAATAAAGAAGACGCCTACCAACGCTAAAAAGAAAAGGACATCACGTCGATGAGCCAAATAGCACATCCTGAACTTGAAGGTATCGGTAAGTACGAATACGGCTGGTCCGATCGAGATGTGGCAGGCGCGAACAGTAAGCGCGGTCTCAATGAGGCGATTGTCCGAGATATCTCGGCAAAGAAGAATGAACCGGCATGGATGTTGGATCTACGTCTCAAGGGTCTATCGCTCTTCGATAAGAAGCCGATGCCGACGTGGGGCTCAGATCTCTCAACAATTGATTTCGACAATATTAAGTACTTTGTTCGCTCCACAGAGAAGCAGGCGAAATCTTGGGAAGAGCTCCCGGAAGATATTAAGAACACCTATGACCGACTTGGTATCCCAGATGCCGAAAAGCAACGCCTTGTTGCAGGTGTTGCTGCTCAATATGAGTCTGAAGTTGTCTATCACTCAATCCGCGAAGATCTCGAGAAACAAGGCGTCATATTTCTCGACACCGATACCGGTCTAAAAGAGCATGAAGATATTTTCAAAGAATATTTCGGCTCTGTAATTCCGGTCGGAGATAACAAATTTGCAGCGCTTAACACTGCAGTCTGGTCTGGCGGTTCATTCATTTATGTTCCCAAGGGCGTGCATGTTGATATCCCGCTTCAGGCCTATTTCCGAATCAACACTGAAAATATGGGTCAATTTGAGCGAACTCTCATCATTGCTGACGAAGGTTCGTATGTTCACTATGTCGAAGGCTGCACCGCTCCGATTTACTCTTCGGATTCATTGCATTCTGCCGTCGTCGAAATCATCGTGCGCAAGAACGCTCGAGTTCGATACACAACCATCCAGAACTGGTCCAATAACGTCTATAACTTGGTAACCAAGCGAGCAACATGTGCTGAAGGTGCAACCATGGAATGGATCGATGGAAATATCGGATCAAAGGTCACGATGAAGTATCCAGCTGTGTTCATGATGGGACCTCACGCCAAAGGCG
Source organism: Actinomycetota bacterium (assembly GCA_010032125.1). GTDB lineage: Bacteria > Actinomycetota > Actinomycetes > Nanopelagicales > Nanopelagicaceae > MAG-120802. The sequence continues at coordinate 2,863 of RHAU01000053.1, forward strand.
AGACCCTTTCGATTGCTTTCGCTGGAGAAGGTCAACATCAAGATGCTGGCGCGAAGATGGTGCACGCCGCACCATTCACCTCATCAACGATCATCTCTAAATCTGTTGCTCGAGGTGGCGGTCGTACTTCCTATCGCGGCTTAGTCCAAGTTCAAGAAGGCGCCCATCACTCAAAGAGCACGGTGAAATGTGATGCCTTACTTGTCGACACTATTTCACGCTCTGACACCTATCCATATGTAGATGTCCGCGAAGATGATGTCTCGATGGGCCATGAAGCAACAGTTTCAAAAATAAGCGACGATCAACTCTTTTATCTGATGTCCCGTGGCTTATCTGAAGATGAAGCTATGGCGATGATCGTCCGCGGTTTTATCGAGCCGATTGCTCGCGAGCTTCCCATGGAGTACGCCCTTGAACTCAATCGACTGATTGAACTTCAGATGGAAGGAGCGGTTGGTTAATGAGCGCACTTCCAACCAATTTCCTCACTCCGACCGGACGCGAAGAGGCGTGGCGGTTTACGCCGTTGAAGCGGATTGCTGGTCTTCACGATCCTGCAACCACAGTCGCAGATCGAATTTCAATATCACTTTTCGGCGCACCTCGACCAGGTTTCTCTCTTTCGACCGTACCGGCCAGTGAACTACCACCACGCTCCTCAACCGATGATGCAGTGATTCAACGAGTTCGAAGCGGAGTCACTCACGTCACGCATCTTGCTATCGATAAAGAAGCGGTTGTCAGCGAACCCATTATTTTGAAGCG
>RHAU01000054.1 GCA_010032125.1 Actinomycetota bacterium
GATGTGTCATCTTTCGAACTTCCATTTGGATTCTTGCCAAAAACTTGACCAGTTCCAGTCTTTCCACTTACTTCGACTCCGACGCCAGAAAAAGAACCTCGAGCAGTACCTGAGGTGACAACTGCGCGGAGGGCACCTTGTAAGAAATTCAATGTCTTTTTCTCAATGGGAAGGCTTCCCTTAATTGCGGGGGTAAATTCCTTTACAACTTCACCCGATGGAGTGACAATTGCACGCGCAACTTCTGGTTGCACCAACGTTCCGCCGTTAGCAATCGCGGTGTATAGAACTGCAAGTTGCAGTGGGGTCATCAATGTATCGCCTTGGCCAATCGAGAAGTTGACCATATCTCCGGCACGCACCTTGTCGCCATCAATGCAATTTTCGCGAGCTAACTCTTTCAAATAGGCAGTTTGCTGCGCTTTCGGCGCACGGTCTTGATAATTACAGTAAAAATCTCTATTGGATTCATACCACTTCTTCTTCCAATCACGATTAGGAAGTCGGCCTGATAATTCAGAGGGAAGATCAATACCCGTTTTCTTCCCTACCCCAAAACTTGCCGCTGTCTTGAAGAAATAGTCGTTTATTGACGCTTTTGGTTTTAAGCCACCGTCTCGCACCCACTCGTCATACGCAATTTGATACCAAATAGAGTCACAAGAAATCGCAATTGCCGTGGTTAAGTTAATTCGTCCGACAGGCTTGCTATCAAAATTCCTAAAAGCTCGATTTCCTACTTGGACTTCTGCCGGACAGTTATATGTTCCTTTGATGTTATAGCCGGCTGCTGCGGCAGCAGATAACGAAACGACTTTAAAAGTTGATGCGGGGGCGTATGTGCCTTGTATTGCGCGAGACAGCGCGGGAACACCAGCCGTTTCACTATAAAGATTCTTCGCTTGCTTGACGGTAATTCCGTTCTCCCAAATGTTGAGGTCGTAATCTGGATACGAAGCCATAGCAAGAACACGTCCCTGCATATCCATCACTATTGCAGCGCCTGAATCACCTTTGTAACCCAAACCTCGAGCACGTAGGACGGCAGCTTTAAGTTCTTGCTCTACTGCTGATTGCAATTTGGCATTGATATTCAGAACTAAGTGGTTACCCGAAATCGGTGCAATGTTTCTAGATTCCTGAGTGACGGCTTCTTTTCTATCAACTATGACGGTGCGAACTCCAGGTTTACCTCTTAATTCTTGATCATAAACAAACTCGATACCGGCCTTACCAATTAATTCATTTCGGTAGTAGCGAATCCCTTTGTCATTATTGAGATTTGCCTCAGTAATTGGGCCGATATAACCGAGGACATGGGTTGCCCGCTCCCCTGAATATGAAGGGTAATATCGAATGGAAACTGGTTCTGCACTGATTCCCGGAAACAAATCCGATCGTTCAACGATAGTTAGAACTTGATTCTCGGTTGCCTCTTTTGTGATGGGAATAGGCTGGTATCGATTTCCATTCCAACAGCCATTCCGCTCGCCTTTTTCTAATTCCCCGCATAGACGAGTGCGTGCATAAACATCTGAGTACTCAAGCCCTAGAACGTCAGCTACTCGAGTTAAAACAGATACCCCTTTATCTGATGTTCGATCTAAAAGAGAGCGATCGGCAGTCACCATGAGTCCAGCCTTATTCATGGCCAAGAGATTTCCTTCGCTATCCACAATTAATCCACGTAGTGCCGGTGTGACGATGTCTCGACTTTGAATATCAAGCGCCGCCTGTTGATATCTAGGACCGTCGGCAATTTGCAAATAGAAAAGACGTCCTAGGAGCGCAAACATAAGCGAGGCAATAAAAATCTGAACTACAAAGAGAGTGAGCGAAGTTCGATTTCGCATTACTTATCCCTCGCAGCAAGGCTAACTCGATGAATCACGTTAGTTGCGGGAACATAAAGTGGCGAGAGAATAAAAGTCCATAGAGAATTTCCTAGCAAGTTCTTGAAAATCACCGTAACAGAGGCGAACTCGACCCCAAGTATTAATCCGCACACCAGAAATAAGACCAGCGATACTGCTGTACCTGCAACCGTCGCAATGGTTATAGAAAGTGGACTAAATCCAAAATCAAGCGAACCTCTTAAAGTCGTTGAAAATAAAAATCCCATGACAGTTAATACAAAGGTCCAAAGTCCAAATGGTGCCTCCAAAGTGGGGGAAAAATCTGCGATAAAACCGGCGATGAAGCCAATAGTCATAGCGGCCGTTCTATCTTCATGAATAATCCACGCAAAGAAGAATGCAAGGTAGAGAGAAAAACCTCCAAGAAAGAAATTGATTCGATTAAGAAATGCTTCTTGCACTATGAACACTCCAGCGAAGAAAGCGAATATCGCCGGGATGCGGTTAATCGTCACATTTACTCCTCAGAGCTTGGAGTTGGCGTGACATAAATGGTTACCGTCGGTGCAGGCGCAGGTGCACGCGGAACGAGTGAATCTCCAGGATTAGAGGCAGTCGCCTTGAGAACGACACTGACAACGCTCACCGAATTGGGATCAACGAAACCTTGAACACTTGCTCGTTTAGTCAATTGTCCTGTCGTATTTTCGACTGATTTCACGGTTCCTACCGGCACTCCAGGAACAAAGGGACTATCTCCAGAACTTCCCCGAGAAAGAATCACGTCTCCAACTTTGATGTTTCCACTCGCACTCAGCATCTGAAGTAAGTAACGCCCTTCACCATCTCCAGAGAGAATTCCCATATCTTGCGTTCCAGCGACCCTTACTCCGACTCGAAAGGATGGATCGCTCATCAGCAAAATGACTGCGGAACTTGACGTTGTGGATTTAACAACGCCGACGAGACCACCGGATGCAATAACAGTCATATCGCGCTTGATTCCAGAATCAGAACCTTGATCAATAACAAATGTCTCGCTAAATGTTGCTGTACCGCCTTTACTAATCACTCTGGCGCTCACTACTTTAAGGCGCGCTTTTCCAGCAAGATCGAGAACTCCTTTGAGTTGCTCCAAATCTCCTTGAACTTTCTCATTAAGAATGAGTTGGGCTTGAAGTTCCTTGTTTTCTCGCTCTAATTCTTCAATTTTGCTTCTCGTTCTTCCCAAATTCGAAATATCGCTGAAGAAATTACCTACGGGAGAAAGCAGATCACTTCCAAATCGTTGAACCGGAGCCAAAATGTTTGCTGAAGTGGAACGTAACGAAGAGACGACGCTGACGCCGCGAAGATCTAGCGTTATAAAGAAGAGCGAGGTGACCAGCAGTGCGACAAGAAGAAGTCGTGTCCGATTCGTCCCTCGACTTGCCATCTTTGACTACCGCCGTGGCTCGGAGATCAAAACCTTCTCTAGCGCTTCGAACTCTTCAACGCACTTACCCGAACCTTCAACAACTGCAAGGAGCGGACGTTCTGCGATGTGGATTGGCATATTGGTTTCATGTCGCAATCTCTCATCAAGACCCTTCAGAAGCGCTCCGCCGCCAGTCAACACAATGCCGCGGTCCAAGAGATCTGCTGCAAGCTCAGGTGGAGTTCTATCGAGAGTTCCCTTTACTGCATTAACAATTGCAGCGACTGGTTCCTCAAGTGCTTTACGAATATCTTCAG
>RHAU01000055.1 GCA_010032125.1 Actinomycetota bacterium
ACGAGTTGGCAGCGATGCCGCTGGTGAAGGATTTATCGCAGAACTAGATCGCTTCGGGGTTCGCCATGGCGAGATGAGGATTCATGGCGAACGAACTGGAATTGTCGTGGTGCTCGTTGACCACAATGGCGAGCGCACGATGTTCCCTGATTCGGGAGCAAATTCCGGAATTGGCGCGCATGACCTGCCGCCATTAACTGACTTTGATGCGGTTTTCCTCTCCGGATATTCCCTCTACAACCCCAAGTCGACAAAGAACGTTCAAGCCATGATCTCCGAAATGAAATCGGCCGGACTCTCTCTCATTTTTGATCCCGTCTCTGTAGGTACTATGAAAAATTTTGGGAGAGAAAAAGTTATTGCAGAGTTAGAGAATTTTGACTGCTTAATCCTCAATCGTGAAGAAGCGCTATTTCTTACTGATAGTGATGATTTGAATTTTGCTGCGCGAGAATTGCATAGATATGTCTCGAGCGTTGTTATTAAAACCGGTGCCGAAGGATCAATCGGAATCGGCACTCGCGATGAAATCTTCACTTCACCGAGCCAAGCGGTGCGAGTTCTTGACACCACAGGTGCTGGAGATTCATTTGCCGCTGGATTCATACCAGAATGGCTCAAGAATCGTGATACTCGCAAAGATTCGCCGCCACTTTCGCTATGAAAAAAGTCGAGTAGAAATGGCGTGACTTCTTTACCACGTACCCCTCGATTTTCTGCCTCCTGTAATCCCTTGGCGAGGATTTGATCATGTCGACTCTTATCCATCTCCTTTGCTACGGGATGCGCAATGACCATTCCGGACTTTGAAATACCAACAGCATGCCTTGCGTGCCACAGCGATGCGACTTCAACCGGAGAGTCGGCGCGATAGTCCAAGGTGAAACCAGAATCTGCGAGGTAAAAACCAGGGAAACGTTGTGTTCGGTACCCGATGATTGGTATGGAGAGCGTCTCCATCCGTTCCAGCGTTGCGGGAACGTCAAGAATTGATTTTGCTCCTGCGCACACCACAAGAATCGGAATAGTTGCAAGCGCCATTAAGTCTGCAGATTCATCCCATGATTCCTGCGCACCACGATGAACTCCGCCTAAACCACCGGTGGCAAAAAACGAGATGCCTGCCTGATGCGCAATATGCGAAGTCGCTGCCACAGTTGTTGCAGCGCTGAGTTTTTTGACATGAACCATCGGCAAATCTCGAATCGAAGCCTTCACCACGCTTGTGTCCTCTGCCAGTCTTTCCAGAGATTTGAGATCTAAACCAACATTGATTTCGCCATCGATGACAGCGATTGTCGCAGGAACTGCACCAGCATCTCGAACGATCGCTTCGACTTCTTTCGCAACCTGAAGGTTTGTAGGTCTTGGAAGGCCGTGGCTGATGATTGTTGATTCGAGGGCAACAAGAGGCAGACCAGCTGAGCGGGCAGCAGCAACCTCGTCGGAATAGCGAATCATGGATGGAAGGTTACTGGAAAGATACGCATGTGACCTTTGAGCTTTCAGATTTATCGAGCTCGGCATTTGCGACATTGGGACTTGCTGATTGCAATGATGTGATCGGACTTGGAAGTAATTCTGGGTTGCGGGAATGCATACTTCTCATTGATGGTCTTGGGAAAAATGCAATAGATGGTTTTGCTAGTCGATATTCAAATCTTTCATCGTTGGAATATCACTCGACGCTAGGCGCAACTTTTCCATCTACAACGGCCACAAGTCTTACATCCTTGGGCACTGGGAAGTGCGCGGGGGAGCATGGAATGGTTGGCTACACGATGCGCGTGCCGCATAGTGGTCAGCCGGAGCGAATTCTCAATGCGTTGAAATGGGATGACCGTGTCGATCCCCAGGTTTGGCAACCACACGAAACGCTTTTCGAACGTGGATCGCGTAAAGGAATCAACGTTACGAGCATCTCTGGAAAAAGATATGAAAAAACAGGATTTACCCAAGCCGCTCTTCGTGGTGGAACTTATCGCGGTGCGAACACCATCGATGAAATACTCTCGGAAACAATCACAGCGCTAAAAAATGAACGTAGTTTTGCCTATGTCTACCTCAACGATGTTGATGAAGCTTCGCATCATGAAGGGTTTGGATCTGAGAAGTTTCTTACTGCGTTAACAAAAGTCGATCTTCTCATCGACAGACTTGTGCATTCACTACCTCAAGGAACACGACTCTGGGTAACAGCCGATCATGGCATGGTGAATAGAGGCTCCTATGTTGTTATCGGTAAGGGGAACAATCTCCTCGATGGCGTCGACCTTATGGCTGGCGAGCCACGTGCAAGATATCTATACGTAGCACCTGAACGTGTGGATGAAGTGAAATCTCGTTGGCAGGAATTGCTTGGAAATCAAGTAACTATCTACACACGAGCGGAGGCAATAGCGGCGGGCTTGTTCGGTATAAAGGTCGACGATCGAGTGATGGAACGAATTGGCGATTTGATAGTTATTGCCAACGAAGATTTTATTTTGGTTGAAATGGAGCGCGAAGAACTTCAAATTGCGATGGTGGGCCACCATGGTGGACTAACCCCAGCCGAGCGCGAGATTCCGCTGCTCTTGGCTTCGATTTAGTTTTCGTCTTCGCTTTCTTCGTTTTTCTTCTTGGAGCGACCAAACATGATGTCATCCCATGATGGAATGGAGATTCTCTTCGTAACGCCATCCTTTTTCGCATCCGCTGGAATCTCTTTGGTGACGGTTTCTTCTTCGCGTGACATGGGGTCGGTACGGACGGCAACTAATCGCGGTGGCGCGGTCGGTTCACCTTCAGCTGGGAAAAGAACTCCATGATCAGCCATTCGATCCCGCGGCTTCTCTTTCGCAATCTCTTCGCCGTTGATCCATCGTGCTCCGTCATCACGAGATTGCAAAGTACGTTTATTGGAATCAAAACTCCACGTTGCTTGACGCTCACCATCTGATGATGGATACATCAAAACAAGATGCCATGTTCCATCATCGAGGCGCCATGTATTCCAAGAAATCTGATTGAGATTAACTCCACGCGGTGCAAGTCGTTGAATCACAAGATCGCGAAGCGGGAGCGAAGTTCCCTTCGGGGATGACTTTTCTGCTAATTCAATAATCCAATTTCGTTCTTGCAAAATAGGGCTTGCATATCGTTCAACTTTTTCAAGAGATAGTCCCGAAATGCGCGCGACTTCTGCAAAGCTCTCACCGGCTCGAAGTCGTGCTTGGACTTCTTTAATGGAAAACGAGGGTGCTTCTTCGACGACAGCGGCAAGGCGTCGTTCATTTACCGCAGCTTTAAGAGCATCATTTATTCGAACGGAAAAGGTATTTCCATCATTATCGGTAAATTCCAGATGATCGCCGTCGCTCGAACGTCCAACAAGACGTATGTCCGTCATGGGAATAGGTTGCCACAGCGGAATGCAAAATCCGTGGAAATCGACCTCTTAAAGAGCCCGAATGCGACATTGGCTCTGCTTTTGTCCATGATGTATCAAATTTCTTGGGAGCCGCCTGTGCTTAGATGCGTCTATGTCCGAGTTGCTGCAGATTCTTGATCTCGCAGAGAAAATCGCA
>RHAU01000056.1 GCA_010032125.1 Actinomycetota bacterium
GTCCATAAAGTATCGAGACAGGTGAATTGTTTTGAGCCCCAGCCGTACTTCTCTTTCGCCATCTCTTGGGCGATTTCCCGTGCGCCATCGGGTTGTCGGGCTTGTTCGACTCGTTGGACCATGATCGAGACCATCAGAAGATCCATCGCCATGACTGAGGAACGATCGCTCATTTCAAGAAGGGTCGGCCAATTTGCTTCGGTAGCGCCGACAACGCCAGCTTTGAGGTTGGCAGCTGTTGGCTCAACGGAGGTCAGGTCGACCTCAATCGCCTTAGCCGGTTGGGCGTAGGAGGTCTCCATAGTGGAGATCGAGAGGGTGGCAAAGGCCAAGGCGGCAACGAGGGTTCGTCGTCTCAGCAAGTCTCTACCTCCTCTTTCGAGGTTCAAAGGGTGGGGATTTAGGCTTTAGGGTGACAAAGGACGGGGTGAGCCGCAAATTAAAACCTGCGTGTGGCGGGATTTTTTGAAATCTCACATAATCTGTGGAGAAGAAAAGCCCTGTTCAGCCCCTATAAAGTCCGATTTATACCTTTTGATGCTTTAAGGGGAAAATCAGGCGAAAAGCTGTACTGGATCCTCAAGCATCTCGGTCACCAAGGCAGCGATCTGCGAGCGCTCAGATCTGGTCAAGGTGATGTGAGCAAAGAGTGGATGGCCCTTGAGCGCTTCGATCACGGCGACGATGCCATCGTGGCGACCGACCCGAAGGTTGTCTCTCTGGGCGACATCGTGGGTGAGGACGACTCGCGAGCCTTGGCCGATGCGCGACAAGACGGTGAGGAGAACTCCGCGTTCTAAGGATTGGGCTTCATCGACGATGACAAATGCATCGTGAAGTGAGCGGCCACGGATATGGGTTAAAGGTAGGACTTCAATAAGGCCGCGATCCATGATCTCTTCGATGACTTCATTGGAGACGACCGCACCCAAAGTATCGAAGACCGCCTGGGCCCAAGGTGACATCTTCTCCCCTTCGGTTCCTGGCAAGTAACCCAGCTCTTGGCCGCCGACTGGATAGAGGGGACGGAAAACTACGACCTTCTTATGGAGGCGACGCTCCATAACCGCCTCAAGTCCGGCACAGAGTGCCAGGGCCGATTTTCCGGTTCCGGCTCTTCCGCCGAGCGAGACGATTCCCACTTCATTATCAAGTAATAAATCAAGTGCTACCCGCTGTTCTGCGGATCGGCCATGAATTCCAAAAGCGCTTCTATCGCCACGGACTAGAACCAATCCTTTATCGGCGGTTACCCGGGCGAGGGCGCTCCCTTTTTCAGAATGAAGAACGACGCCGGTATGACAGGGCAGGTCTTTTGCAAGTGGATCGAGCACTTTATCGCCGGCATAGAGCGCATCAATAACTTTGCTGCCGACATTTTCTTCGACCATTCCACTCCAGCCGCTGCTGGGAGCAAGTTCTGCGCGATATTCCTCGGCAACAATTCCAACTGATGAAGCTTTGACTCGAAGCGGCAAATCTTTGGTTACGAGAACAACATCTTTTCCTTCATTAACAAGATTTCGAGCGACTGCAAGAATTCGAGAATCATTTGAACCATCACGGATAAAACTATGCGGAAGTGAAGTTGTATCAGTGTGATTGAGTTCGACAACAAGAGAGCCGCCAGCAGCAGTGATTTGTAATGGTTTATCGAGCCTTCCGTGGCTCACTCGAAGATCATCAAGTGCGCGAAGGGCGCTCCTTGCGAAATATCCAAGTTCGGGATGATCGCGTTTTGTCTCTAATTCACCGATGACCGCAATCGGAATGATGACTTCGTGTTCTTCAAAGCGAAAGATGGCGTAAGGATCTGCAAGCAGGACGCTGGTATCTAAGACATACGTCTTACGATCCGAGGAACTCAGTTCGGGCTCCTTATATTCTGTTGTTCTCGCACGCCGCCATTGGCGCGAGGGAAGTGGTGTGAGACAAAAGGTAAGGCCTGACCAACCCTCACCCAGGGCGACACGCTCAAGTAAGGGTTGAGACTTTTACCGACCGAGTCGTCGCTCCCGGGCAGCGTATGAACGGAGTGCGCGAAGGAAATCAACGCGACGGAAGTCTGGCCAATACGCTTCACAGAAATAGAACTCAGATTGATGGCTCTGCCAGAGCAAGAAGCCACCCAACCTCTGTTCGCCCGATGTTCGAATCACCAACTCGGGATCTGGTTGGCCGGCGGTATAGAGAAATTGGTCGATAGTGTCGACGGTCAATTCTTCTGCAATCTGGTTTGGCGCTTTTCCTATAGATGCCGAATCCGAGATGTAGCGTTTTACGGCATCAACAATTTCCAAACGTCCGCCATAACCAATCGCAACGTTGACCGTGATGCCCCGGACTTTTGCCGTTTTCTGTTCGGCGACTTTGAGGGTATCTCGAAGCGATTGTGGCAATAACTCAAAGGATCCAACCGGGCGAATTTTCCAGCGACCGGTCGCACTGAGCTGTTCAACTGTCTGACCAATAATGGTGAAGAGGGATTTCAACTCATTACTAGGTCGCTTCAAGTTATCGCTTGAAAGCAACCAAATCGTCACCAGACTTACATCGGTTTCTTCGCACCATTCCAATAACTCGATAATTTTGCTCGCTCCGGCGCGATGACCATGGGCCGATGAGGTGTCCCCTGTTGCCGACGGATTCTCTTTTGCCCATCGCCGATTCCCATCCAAGATCAGGCCGATATGGTGCGGGGTTTTCGTTAGGTCAAGATGTGTGAGGATCCTTCGCTCATAGAGAGGATAAAGAGCGGATTTGATCGTCGATCGAAGGTTCATTGAAGCGTGATGGATCGAGCAACTTTCCGCTCGGCAATAAATGAGGCGACAGGAAGGGTTCCGGCCAGAATGAAAAGAATCATCTGCTTAATCGAGTATCTAGCTTTTGCGGTGAAGTGAATAGCCGCGAGAACGTAGAAGGCATAGACGTATCCGTGGACAAAGGGAATCCACTTAACTTTTTCAGTTAATTCCGGGTCTTGGATGAGATAGACAACGGGGAGTTCCACAAACCAGAGAAGCAATGACATGACACCAGCCGCAAGGGCCATCACGCGGTATCGCTTTACGACTCCACTCATCGCTTACTCCTCCATCGACTGTAGAACGGCATAAAAAGTACTACTAGGGCCATGAGCCACCAAATAACGACGTAGGAAATGTGCTGCCAGTAATAACCCGGCACGGTGGGGCGCGCAGGTTCGACAGTGACGCGAGGTAGTTCGATGGAACGACCATCAACGCTCTCATTCATCGCAACCACAAATCCGTCATAGAGATCATCGGGATAGAGCGAACTAACAATGGATGGATCAAGACGACTGAGTTCGCCTTCTTTCTTCTCGCTTCGGTCATCAAATTGTCGTGGAAGAAGTCGGCCAGTAATTGTCACGGTTCCTTTTGGCATTTCGGCTTCGCGGTAAGTTCTCACAACCAAAATCGCACCGCCGCCATCCACTTCCATCAAACCCACTAACCATGTTTCACTTTTCTCATTCTTGTCGATTTGATTTGGGGCATCGAATTCGGCGACATATCG
>RHAU01000057.1 GCA_010032125.1 Actinomycetota bacterium
CTCACCGGAGGAGAGAAGCTCGCAACCTTTATCTTAATCGTCGCATCTCTCAATATATTTGTAGGAATTTTCAATCTCCTACCAATTCTGCCGCTCGATGGCGGCCATATGGCTGTCGCAATTTTCGAAGGCGTACGACGGAAACTTGCAACGCTTCGACGTAGGCCGAATCCAGGTCCTGTGGATGTTGAGAAGCTGACGCCAATAACTATAGTGGTTGTAGTTTTACTTATCTTCTTAACGATGCTCTTGCTGATTGCAGATATCTTTAATCCAATAAATCTAAATCTCTAGTCTTGCCTGCGCTAGTGAGAATAGACCCAGGTAATTAAAGCAATCGCAAAAACGACGTATGCAAGAGCCATCCATGGCTTTAACTTCATATTCAGACTATAGATGTTCATTGTGACGATACGGTGGAGTTGAGGCAGAATACGGACATGGTCAATCTCGGTATGCCTGCAGCCCCACAGCCGACCTTGGCTCCGCGCAGAAAATCCAAGCAACTCAAAGTGGGCAGCGTTCTTGTTGGTGGCGATGCGCCTGTCTCAGTTCAATCCATGTGCACCACTCTTACTGCCGATGTTAATTCAACGCTGCAACAGATTGCAGAGTTGACTGCATCCGGCTGCCAAATCGTCCGAGTTGCAGTCCCAAGTCAAGATGATGCCGATGCGCTTAAGCACATTGCAAAGAAGTCTCAAATCCCGGTTATTGCAGATATTCATTTTCAGCCAAAATATATTTTTGCTGCGATCGATGCGGGTTGTGCCGCAGTAAGAGTAAATCCGGGAAATATCAAACAATTTGATGACAAAGTTAAAGAAGTCGCTAAAGCCGCGGGTGATGCAGGTATTCCGATTCGCATCGGAGTAAACGCAGGTTCTCTCGATCCTCGCCTGCTTGCAAAGTATGGAAAGGCAACGCCAGAAGCGCTCGTTGAATCTGCGCTCTGGGAGATTGGTCTCTTTGAAGAACATGGTTTCACAGATATAAAGATTTCAGTTAAACACCACGATCCCGTCACTATGGTGAAGGCATATCGATTACTTGCATCAAAGTGTGATTATCCATTGCACTTAGGTGTGACCGAAGCCGGTCCGGCTTTCCAAGGAACCATTAAATCTGCCACAGCATTTGGCATTCTTCTCGCCGAAGGAATCGGTGACACCATTCGCGTCTCACTTTCTGCGCCACCTGTTGAGGAAGTAAAAGTTGGAATTTCAATCTTGGAGTCGCTCAATCTTCGTCAAAGAAAACTAGAAATAGTTTCCTGTCCTTCATGTGGCCGCGCGCAAGTTGATGTCTACACCCTCGCTGAAAAAGTACAAGCAGGATTAGAGGGCATGACAGTTCCACTACGAGTAGCAGTTATGGGTTGCGTTGTTAATGGACCTGGCGAAGCACGTGAAGCAGATCTTGGCGTCGCATCAGGAAATGGAAAAGGCCAAATCTTCGTTAAAGGTGAAGTTATCAAGACCGTTCCAGAAGCGCAGATTGTCGAAACGCTCATTGAAGAAGCGATGAAAATTGCCGAAGAGATGGAAGCCGCAGGTGTCGCTTCGGGAGAACCATCAGTCTCCGTTAAGTAATCGCTAGGCTACGCAACATGTTGCGGATGTCTTCACTCTTTCTACGTACGCTCCGTGACGATCCTGCAGATGCAACAGTTCCAAGTCACAAACTTCTCGTTCGAGCAGGTTATGTACGACCTATTGCAGCCGGGATTTTTTCTTGGCTGCCGCTCGGAGTAATCGCACTTCGCAACGTTGAACGAATCATTCGAGAAGAGATGGACCGCGCTGGATTTCAAGAGGTTCACTTTCCGGCATTGTTACCGCGCGAACCTTATGAACGTACTCATCGTTGGGATGAGTATGGACCGACTCTCTTTCGTCTCCAGGATCGAAAAGGTAGCGATTATCTTTTGGGTCCAACTCACGAAGAGATGTTCACCTTGATGGTTAAAGGGGAGTACTCCTCATATAAAGATCTACCACTGTCGATATATCAGATTCAAACCAAGTATCGCGACGAAGCCCGCCCTCGTAGCGGAATTGTCCGCGGGCGTGAATTCATCATGAAAGATTCTTACTCCTTCGATCTTGATGATGAAGGCTTAGAGAAGTCCTATCAAAAGCATCGAGAGGCATACATATCCACATTTAATCGTCTGAATTTAAAATTCAATATTGTCTCTGCGATGTCAGGAGCAATGGGCGGTTCAAAATCTGAAGAATTCCTTGCTCCATGCGAGACTGGTGAAGACACATATGTCCTCTGTGAAAAATGTGGATACGCCGCAAATGTCGAAGCGATGAAGACAAAAGTAGCGAATCGGGATTTTGGAACTCCACCTGCAATGGAAATTCTTGACACACCGAATACGCCAACAATCGATTCATTAGTAGAAGTTATGAACTCAAAGTACGGATCGAGTATCACAGCAGCGGATACTTTGAAGAACGTGCTCCTGGTTGCCGACGGTGAAGCGATCTCAGTCCTTGTCCCGGGCGACCGAGAAGTAGATCTCAAGCGACTCGAAGCCAACCTGCCTGGCATTCAAGAGCTACGTCTCTTTGATGATGAAGATTTTGCGAAACGAAAAGAATTAGTTAAAGGTTATGTAGGTCCGCAAGATGCTAAGAAGTTCGGTCTTAAACTGTATGCAGATCCGCGTGTAGTAGTTGGATCACATTGGATTACGGGCGCAAACCACCTTAATAAACACATGCGCTATGTGACTCATGGTCGAGATTTTGCAGTTGATGGATTTATCGAGGCAGCTGAAGTACGAGCCGGAGATCTCTGTCCTTCATGTGACAATCCAGTAATTATCGATCGCGCTATAGAGATTGGCCATATCTTTCAATTGGGACGAAAGTACGCAGAAGCGCTCGAACTGACGGTTCTCGATAGTGAAGGAAAATCTCGAGTCGTCACTATGGGTTCATATGGAATTGGTGTTTCACGCGCAGTCGCCGCAATCGCAGAGCAGAGCAATGACGAATTGGGCCTGGTCTGGCCTGAAGAGATTGCGCCGGCAAAGGTGCATATCGTGGCAACTGGAAAGGATGATCTTCCATTTGATACGGCGTTGAAACTTGCAGAGGAGATTGAGACAAAAGGAATCTCAGTCATGCTCGATGACCGTCGTGATGCAAGCCCCGGTGTTAAATTCAAAGACGCTGAGTTGATTGGCAATCCTTATATTGTCATTGTCGGAAAAGGTTTGGTTGACGGAAAAGTCGAATTGCGAAAGCGTCGCACGGGCGAGAAGAGCGAGTTAGCCGTTAACGAGATCGTTTCGCAGATCGTGAAGTTATTGAGCTAGTGGAGATCAGTCTTACCGTCCTTATCTTTTTACTCCTGGCCTCAACATTTGCCGGTTTCATTGACTCCATTGCAGGGGGCGGGGGATTGATTCAACTTCCTTCACTTCTTGTGGCTTTGCCCAATACGCCAACAGCGCAATTGCTTGG
>RHAU01000058.1 GCA_010032125.1 Actinomycetota bacterium
ACAAAAAACCTGACCACACCACTTTCTGATTTGGTGTCAGCGGCTCTGGCCAATAGTGCAATTATTGATGTACTTGATGAGGGCAATAGCATCTATGGACGTGAATACAACGCTAGTAATGGCGGGTTAGCTATTCAGTTAAATTCATCGGCTGCAAAAAGTGCGCAGCCAGCTATTAGAAGCGCCTTAAGTTTTCTTGCCAAGAAACGGTAATTACCAGCCTGGACTTGTGCTCTTACCGCCATCAAAATCGAAAATCGCTCCCGTTGCAAACTCGTAGGCGGAATCGGTAAGTAGCAGTGCAAAAGTGGCAACTTCGTCCGGAGTTGCGTATCGATGCATCGGAACGTTCTCATTCCATGATGTCACGCCCTCTGGCCACTTGTGAGCGAGATTTTCATCTCCAACAAGTCCCAATCGAATTGCGTTCACTCGCATAGGAGCCAGCGAAAATGCAAGGCTTCGAGTTAAAGACTCAAGGGCAGATTTAGAGGCGCCGTAAAATTCATGACCTGGCCGCGGAGTACGCGCCTCGATTGAAGAAATGTTGAGCGCAAGACGCGCTCCTACTTTCTTCGCTGCAATGATGATTTCCGAGGCAGCGATGACATTGACCCTAAATAGATTTTCTAACTCTTGACTTGTTATGGATTCAGCCTGGCGCACACTTTGGTCTGCGGCATTGTTAATAACAACATCAACTTTTCCGATCTGAGAGATTAACTTTTCGCCACTATTTGCCTCAATTAAATCGGCAGCGATAAATCTGCAGCCAGGGATAGATACTTCGCGCCGACCATGAGCAAAGACTTCCCAACCAGCATCGATAAAACGCTTCACGAGAGCAGAACCGATAAGCCCGGTCGCACCTGTGATGAGGACCTTTTGTTTATCAGTCATGAAACAAGTCTGGCAGTTCTATCGTCTTGGCAAAAGTTTCTCTCAAGGTGGAGCGTTCTGCGAGTTCCATCCCCGAGAACGGTGGAGTAAGAGCACAAAGTGCGAGCGCCCATTGCCCCAATGGTCGAGCCGCCATCCAGGTATCTGCAGGAACTCGATAAGAAAGCGTTCCACCATCTCCGAGCACGGTCCGTTTCAATTGATTTGATTCAATAGTGAAGAGTTCTATCGCCTCGCCACGTAGATGAACCCAGAGTTCTTGTTCTTTGAGCCGATGCCATGCCGAAAAATCAGGCGCAACCATCATGAAATATATAGCGTTACTTTCACTGTCTCGATAGATCGGCGACCATAAACCACCTTCACCGGCTAAGGGCTCGAGTTTGAGTTGAGAAATGAGTGTTTGGGCCTCCATGTGCACTTATTTCTTCAACGAAGTGAGCGCATTCATTCGCTCTTCAACATCTCGGCGCAGAACTGAAAAATCTATCCGAGTTGATCTGCGATTCTCGATGACCTGCTCGCCATCAACCCATACATCACAGACATCGTCTCGCCCAGCTGCAAAGATCAATTGAGCAAAGAGATTATGGATGGGAATTAAATGTGGCGCATTGGTATCAATCGCGATGATGTCTGCTGATTTACCGACTTCCAAACTTCCTGTTGACTCATCAATTCCTAGCGCTCGTGCACCTTCAATTGTCGCCATTCGGAAAATCTCGGAGGCGCTAACTCTCTCAGGACCCTCAGTATGAGAAATCAAGTGCGCCGCAAGTCGCATTACTGACCACATATCTAGATCGTTACTCGAAGAACAACCATCGGTGCCAAGTCCCACCTTCACTCCACGATCTCTATATGTAGTTATATCTGCGATACCACTTGCTAATTTGAGATTACTTCCTGGGCAATGTGCAACCGCACCACTGCGCGACACCAAGGTAGAAATATCGCCTTCAGTGAGATGAACTCCATGTCCATAGACGGTATGGCGACCGAGAACTCCAGAGATATCTAAGATTTGCGTTGGAGTTTTTCCGTACTTTTCCTGAACTTCTTTATTTTCATTCTCATTTTCAGAGGCGTGTATGTGGATCGAGCTTGCAGTTTCTCGTGCTATCTCTGCAATTTCTGCTAGATGTTCAGGTGAGCAGGTATATGTTGCATGTGGCATGAGATATGAAGGAACGGCAGGTCCGCCAATTTCTGTAAGTATGGCCGGCCATTTCTTGGCAAAATCAATCCGTTCATTCCATTGCATTCCATCGAGTCCAGGAAAATCAAAGAAGATTGGTCCTCCAATATGTCTTAGGCCCACTTCAACTGCGCCCCGGTGTGTTGATTCGGGGAAGAGATACATATCCAAAGCGGTTGTGGTTCCACCCAGAAGTGCTTCGAGCGCACCCAGCGTTGTGCCGAGTTTGGCGGTTGCTCCATCCATGATGGCGCCCTCTGCTGCCCAAACCCGCTCGAGGAAACCCTGGAGATTGACTCCCTCCGCCCAGCCACGAAGGAGCGTCATCGCAAGATGGGTATGAGTATTGATTAATCCTGGCGCAACTATTTTTCCTTGGGCATCGTAACGTCGCGTTCCATTGATCTCTCCCGATGGTGCAATCGCAGCAATAGTTTTTCCGTTAATTCCAATCGAGTAATTTTTAAAAACGGAGTTCGTGGAATCGCAGGTGATGAGAAATGACGCGTTATCTATTACGAAATCGTAAGTATTCATATCAGCTACTTAGAGCTGGTAGCGCGCCTGCAATGATGGAGAGAGTTTTCTCTCGACCAAGATCTAGTGCAGCATTAATATCGTCCACAGTAATTTCTTTCTCACTGAGCCCTGCTGCAGGATTAACAATAAGAGCGATAGTGGCGTAAGGGATACCTGCTTCTCGCGCAAGACTGACTTCAGGGCAACCGGTCATTCCAACAACGGTCGCTCCGGCTAGCGCTGCAAAGCGAATCTCTGCCGGTGTTTCAAATCTAGGGCCATTAAATCCGGCATAAATACCTTTTTCACGGAGTGGAATTCCTTGACGAGAAGCGCTTTCGCGAAGCGCCGCTTGGATAGTTCGATCGTATGGATATGTGACATCGACATGTTGAACGCCTTCGGGCCCCGATCCATCGAAAAAAGTATGTTCACGTCCCGAAGTGAAGTCCACAAAATCATCTATCAAAGTTAGATCGCCGGGCTTCAAAGATGTGTCGACTCCGCCAACGACACTTATTGCGACGACTCTGCCTACCCCTGAATCCTTCAGCGCACGAATATTCGCTCGAAAATTAATCATGTGAGGTGGAATCGTGTGTTTTGCACCATGTCGAGTAAGGAATACAACGGAGATTCCATTCCAATTTCCGGTCATTACCTTTGCAGTGCCATAAACAGTTGTAACTTCTTTCCATTCCTTATCTGTTAGACCAGGAATGTCGTAAAAACCGGTCCCAGCAATGATGCCTACGGTTTTACTCATTTAAACGCTCAAACCTGCCATCAATCG
>RHAU01000059.1 GCA_010032125.1 Actinomycetota bacterium
CGGACCGTTGATAACAGGCTTGCAATTGGTGGTCGTGGCGCAACGTACCCACTGGGTTCAACGTTGCTTGAAAGCAAAGAGCAGACGCCACGAGTTCATGAAAACCTTCGCTCGCTTGCACGCTCCTGGTTTCCGGTTCTCAACGATGTGAAATTCACTCACTCATGGGGCGGAGCGGTTGCCATCACTCGTGATTGGGAACCCTATGTTCTATGGAACAAGGAGACCGGTCGCGCTCGCCTCGGTGGTTATGCCGGAGATGGTGTGACGATGAGTTACCTGGCGGCAAATACGTTGGCACATGAAATCTTGGAAATCGAAAGTAGATTTCGCAAACTTCACTTTGTTAATCGTCCGATCCGGAAATGGGAACCAGAACCTCTTCGCTATCTTGCGATTAATTCGCTAGTAAAGCTGAGCGATATTGCAGATGCGGAAGAGAGAATGACACAACGACCAAGTTTCCTCAGTCGAATTATTGAGCCGCTGATTCTTCGGTAATTCGATCTGTCTCATCCTGGATTCGCGTTGCAGCAGATGAGAGACCTTCTTGATATTTCTTTGCGTGGTGGCCACAGAAAAGTAGTTCAAAACCATTTGCCATAACAGCGCGAACATATGCCTGCGCGCCGCAACGATCGCAACGATCAAGGGCGTTCAATGGCGCCGTGTCGAGCACTACGTTCTCTGTCATTGATGACCACCTTTCTCAATTCAATGTCAGGGGAACATCAAACCACCCTCACCTTATTCCCCGCATGCCAAATTGGATTTATTTTCATAACAAAATCCCACATTCATGGAATTATCGACATATTCCCAGCGATTCCGGCGCGTAATCATTCGTCCGATGGGTGAGATAGATACCCTTCGCCATCGTGGCAGATAAAGATCCGCGCTCAGTTGAGAGCTCCTACACCGCCAAAGACCTTTCCGTACTTGAGGGCCTTGATGCTGTTCGCAAGCGTCCCGGAATGTATATCGGCTCTACCGATGGCCGAGGTCTCATGCACTGCCTTTGGGAAATTATCGATAACGCTGTTGACGAAGCGCTCGCAGGATTCTGCAAAAAAGTTGTGATCAATCTCGAAAAAGACGGTTCAATCGAAGTTCATGATGATGGTCGAGGAATTCCGGTAGATAAAGAACCAAAGACAGGTCTTACTGGCGTCGAAGTTGTGATGACAAAACTTCATGCCGGTGGAAAATTCGGCGGCGGTTCATATTCTGCAACTGGTGGACTGCATGGTGTCGGCGCATCCGTCGTCAACGCGCTTGCTTCGCGTCTTGATGTTGAAGTAGATCGCGATGGCAAGGTGTATTGGATGTCTTTCAAGCGCGGCGTTGCCGGAGTTTTTGATGGAGATGGACCGAATGCAACTTTTACGCCCCAATCCGGGCTTCGCGTGATTGGAAAGATTTCATCGAAGATAACTGGAACTCGAGTGAAATGGTGGTCAGATAAACAGATCTTCATCAAGGATTCCCAATACGACCTTGAGGAGATTTATACCCGGGCGCGCCAGACTTCGTACCTCGTTCCGGGATTGACTTTGATTGTTAATGACAATCGGACAAAAGATAAGACTTCCGAAACTTTCTTTCATAAAGGCGGAATTTCTGAGTATTGCCACTTCATCCAACCTGATGAAGCAGTCGGTGATGTCATTCGTCTCACCGGCAAGGGCCACTATCAAGAAACAGTGCCAGTTCTCGATGATAAAGGCCATCTAGAGCCGAAAGAAGTCGAGCGCGATATGGATGTCGATATCGCAATCAAGTGGGGAAATGGCTATGAAACAACGATCCGTTCTTTTGTAAACATCATCGCAACTCCCAAGGGCGGAACCCATGTCCAAGGTTTCGAACGCGCTCTCACAAAAGTTTTTAACGAATTTCTCCGCTCAACTGGAACGTTGAAGAAGAACGAACAAGATGTGATTAAAGATGACATTATGGAAGGCCTCACTGCCGTCATCACGGTGCGAATGCAGGAACCACAATTCGAAGGTCAGACGAAAGAGGTTCTCGGAACGCCGGCCGCTATAAAAATAGTTCAACAGGTTGTAGGGGATGAGTTAAAGCGATTCTTCACCACAACAAAGCGCATCGATAAGGCCAACGGCAGATTAATCCTTGAAAAAGTTGCAAACGCTTCTCGAACTCGAATTTCTGCGCGCGCACATAAAGAACTTCAGCGACGGAAGAATGCGCTGGAGAGCTCGTCTCTACCAGCGAAGTTATCTGATTGCAGATCAGAAGATCTCTCGCGCACCGAACTATTTATCGTTGAAGGTGAATCGGCGCTCGGAACAACAAAGGCGGCTCGCAACTCTGAGTTCCAAGCGATTCTTCCTATTCGTGGAAAGATTCTCAATGTACAAAAAGCATCACTTTCCCAAATGCTCGACAACGCCGAATGTGCCGCAATCATTCAAGTTATCGGCGCTGGATCTGGAAAGTCATTCACTCTTGAAGATGCGCGTTACGGTCGCATCATCTTGATGTCAGATGCTGATGTTGATGGTGCCCATATTCGTTGTCTCTTACTAACCTTGATCTATCGTTATATGAAGCCACTCATTGATGACGGGCGTGTATTTGCCGCTATTCCACCGCTACATCGAATCGAAGTTCTTGGAAGTGGCGGAAAGAAAGGCGAGATTCACTACACCTACTCCGATGATGAGATGAAGAAAGTTCTCGCTGATCTCAAGAAGCAAGGCAAGCGTTGGAAAGAGCCTATTCAGCGTTATAAAGGCTTGGGCGAGATGGATGCCGACCAATTACGTGAGACCACGATGGATCCTGACCATCGAACCCTAAGACGCGTCACCATCAAAGATGGAGCGCAGGCCGAAAAGATTTTCGAGTTATTGATGGGAAATGAAGTTGCACCGCGGAAAGACTTTATTGCTTCTGCAGATATTGATCGAGAGCGAATCGACGCCTAAGCGATGATGGTGCGCCGTGGAGTGGCGTATTTGCTTGAAACTTCATCTAATTCTTTTGACACTTGAGCGCGGAGCGCCTCTTCACTTTTGAGCAGTGCGGTAAGGGATGCAATTTCAGATTTGAGATTCTTCTGCTCCGTTTCCAATTCGATCTTGGACATCTTGGTCAAGCGACGAAGAGGCATATCGAGGATGTAGGTCGCCTGCTCGTCGGTGAGTTTAAAGCTCTTGATTAAACCCGCCTTGGCTTCGTTCGCATCATCGCTGCCTCGAATAATCTTGACGACTTTATCGATATCTACGATTGCTTTGAGAAGGCCGTCGACCAAATTTAACCGGGCAGTTGCCTTTTCCTTTCGGAAATTGGAGCGACGAGTAACGACTTCAATACGGTGGTTGATGAAAACTTGTAGAAGCTCCTTCAAGCCCAACGTCT
>RHAU01000060.1 GCA_010032125.1 Actinomycetota bacterium
GACGATGAAGACAATCTGAAGAAGCGCACTTGCGTAGAGGTCTACTTGGTAAAAGAAGATTCCGTATAAAGCGCTACTTAAGAGCCACCATGGCCAGGTGATTCGAACACCTAGCGCACCAAGAAAAACCGCAACAAGTGATGTGATTACCGAGATTAATTCAAGAAAAGAAACGTTGTATCCCCATGCGGTGAAAACTGTAAACATGCTAACTCCTTTCCAATTCGCATTATCGAACTGGTCTAACGGTCGACCGCTAAACGGTCCTCTCAGCCAACTGTTGGCTCCCGATTGGAATGGACAGTAGCATAAAGCGTGCTCAAGTTTTCATATCTCGCGATGATTGCATTTACTTTCGTTGGATCATTTTGGCTCGAGATATTTCTCAAAGTGCGAGTTATCCGTCGAGTGAAACGTTGGTTTTTGAGCATTGCGCCTACAGCGGCGATTTTTCTATTGTGGGATTACTACGCAGTCACGAGAGGACATTGGAAATTCGATAAAGAGCAAGTCATCGGGATCTTTGGACCGGCTGGTATTCCACTTGAAGAGTTCCTCTTCTTCTTCTTTGTCCCACTGGCAGGCTTGATGACTATCGAAGCCGTCCGTCGAGTAAAACCCCATTGGAAATTTGGTGATGAACGTTGACGTACACGCAAATCGCAATACTTGCCGTTCTCATCTCAGTTCTCAATGATCGATATGTTCTGCGAACACGATTAACATCAAAGAAAAGTTTTTGGAATGCTTACGGAATTATGGTTTTCTTTCAATTGCTAACGAATTGGTGGCTGACCTCTAGAGGTATTTTGACGTATGACGAGAAGTACATCACCGGTCTGCGAATAGCTGCTGCGCCCGTCGAAGATCTACTCTTTGGGTTTTCGATGATTGTGCTTTCAATCAGTTTGTGGATTTTCTGGGGAGCGCGCGGAATCCAAAGAGATTAGCGAAGTGCGAGTGCGCGGAGCCAGGCGGGAAATGCAACCGTGACCCTTCGGAAGGTCGATGTCTTCGCGCGTCGACTGAAGACTTCACAATCAATCCTCTCGACCTCATCCACTATTCCGCAGTACAGCTCACTTGCTGCTTGAATGCAGGGCCGTGCCGACGGAGTTAGCAGTGAAATACCAGGTTCTGCCTCTCTCTGTAACTGTCGAACTCTAGAAATTTGGAATGTCAGCGCGTTTCTTATTTCTGGTGTCACTTTTCGCTCTTCAAGCATCGCACGCGATACCTGATATTCACGCAGCTCACTTAACGGAAGGTAAACGCGACCGCGATCTAAATCCTCACCTACATCTCGAATGAAATTGGCTAGCTGAAATGCGATTCCTAACTTTTCTGCCGCGACTAGCGCTTCTTTTTTCTTATCTGAACTATTGGCTGAGTTGGCGAGGCCAAGCACATGAACCATCTGGAGACCGATGACAGCGGCAGAGCCGTACACATACTCAAGTAAATCTTCGTATCTTTCGTAGGAAGTAACAGTTAGATCCATCGCCATGGAGTGAAGAAAAGCTTCGAAATAAGAGATGGGGATTTGAAAAGTATTGACTGTGTTTACTAACGCCTTACCGATGTGATCAGCACTGGTACCACGATTGAGATCACGAAGGACTCCATCTCCCCATTGGCGTAGCGCATCCGCTTTCTGTTGCGGGGAAAGCGTCGAACCAAGGTCGTCGACAATTTCATCTGCAAAGCGAGCAAACCCATAGAGAGCGTGAACATGCGGACGCTTTTCTTTCGGCAATAGAAGTGTCGCTAAGTAGTAAGTCTTTCCGTGTTCTGAATTCAGTCTCTTGCATTCCTGATATGACTTCCGAAGTTCTAACTCAGTTATACCTGCGGCAGTAAGTTCATCCATAGTTACCGAGTTGCTCCCACAATTCTCTCTGCGGCAAGCCGGCCAGAAATGAGAACCATGGGCACGCCTACGCCGGGTTGAGTTCCGCTTCCTACAAATACAACATTCTCGAAACCTTGCGCGAGATTTCGTGGACGAAATGGACCGGTTTGAAAGAAAGTGTGAGCGCTTGCAAACGGCGCACCCGCGCGCATGCCCATGGCTTCCCATTCAAGGGGAGTTGTCATCTCTTCCACTTCAATTGAATCTGCAAATCCCTGGTAACCGCGTTTATGTAGCGTCGCAATCATATGGTCGCGGTAGCGATTCTTCTCGGTTCGCCAATCAATGTTCGCACTCAGATTTGGTGTTGGGAAAAGTATGTAATAACTGCTCCGTCCTGCCGGGGCAAGCGATGGATCATCTTTAGAGGGCACTGTTACCAAGATGCTTGGATCTGACATCAACATTTTCTTATCGATGAGCTCGGTAAAGACTCCATCCCAGGATTCACCGAAATGAATATTGTGATGCGCAATATGAGAGTAAGAGCGTGTGGAACCCACCAACAGAACAGCGCATGATGGTGAGTATCGAAGTCTGCGGATAGATAACGGATTCTTATCAAGGAGATCTGTGTATGCAACAGGTAAATCCGGATTGAGAACAATGGCATCACATTCAAATCGTTCGCCTGTGTCAGTAATCGCAGCCTTCACTCGTCCGGAGCTTTTCTCTAGCCGGACCACATTCTGGTTGTATCTGATTTCGACCCCGTGTTTTTGCGCAGCGCCGGCTAAAGCGCGCGGGAGAGCATTCATTCCGCCTTTAGGGAAGAAAACACCATTAACGGAGTCCATGTAGGCAATGACTGCATAAATTGCAAGCGCTTGTTGTGGCGAGACACCGGCATACATTGCTTGAAAAGAGTAAACACGTTGTGTGCGCGGATCTTTTAAGAACTGACTAACTTTAGGTGCAAGTCGCCGAAATCCTCCGAGAGCAATAAGTCGCGCCAAATTTGGAGTGAGAAGATCAAATGGCGTATCAATATTTCGGTCAATAAAATCTTTGAATTCATATTTATAAAGTTTGGTAACAAAATCTACGTAACGGCGATAGCCAAGTGCTTCTTCTTTGCTGATAACGCGCGCAATCTCATCCTCCATGCGCTCGGTATCTGCATGAACATCCAGTTGACTTCCATCTGCATAAAAAGCTCGGTACAACGGGTTTAACGGCATCAGTTCAAGCCAGTCAGATAGCTTCTCGCCAACACAGGAGAGGGCATCATCGATAAGTGATGGCATCGTCAATACTGTTGGGCCAGTATCAAAGGCGTAGCCACCTTTGTTGAGAATTCCGCAGCGACCACCCGGAAACGATTCGCGCTCGAGGATCGTCACTTTTCGACCAGCGCCAGCCAATCGGAGTGCAGTACTTAATCCGCCTAGCCCTGCACCGACGATAAGGACATGATCCGTCTTACCTTTTATTCCTC
>RHAU01000007.1 GCA_010032125.1 Actinomycetota bacterium
GTCCGGTAATCGCCCGTCGCATCGTCGAATTTCGAAAATCCAATGGCCAATTCATATCCATTGAGGATCTACAGAAGGTAACCGGCATTGGAGCAAAAACATTCGCTCGCATCAAGGATCGAATCACGCTGTAGGTGAATTTCGACCCCTCTTAGTTGCACTCACTCTCTGGGTCGGGATTTTTCTTGCTGGAAGTGTTGATCGTCGGCTTGAGATAGTCCTGACTGGGGCGTTCTTTCTGGCGACGGTGAGACGAAAGAACTTTCTTGCTCTGATGACATTCCTGTTGCTTGTCGGTGCCACAACTTATTCCATTCGAGAGATGGCACTTCAACAAGATCTCATCGGCAATCAAAGCGACAGAGTCATAACCCTTGTTGGGGAGATAACTTCTGATCCCCATGTGACCAGATCGAAAATTGTTGGTTCAAGGATTGTGAACGGAAAGAGTAGTTTCTTAATCCGCAGTAGTTCAGTTTCAATTCAGGGCAATGTGCACAAGGTTCGTTTACCTTTTCGAATAATCGCGAAAGATTGCAAAGTTGGGATCGGGACTCAGGTCCGAGTTACTGGAAAGGTGATTACTTCGCGTGAGCGAAGAGTCGCAGCGACCATCATTGTGAACGGTCAAGTCGAGGTATTACGCAAGAGCGATTCGTTGAATACGGCCTTAAATCGCATTCGCGATGATTTCATGCTCTCTCTTTCTAAACGTAGGGGAGATGCCGCTTCATTAATTCCCGGGATAGTCATTGGGGATACTCGATTACAAACTCAAGAATTCGCAGAGTTGATGAGGAGATCTGGACTTTCCCATCTCACTGCTGTGAGTGGAGCAAATTTTGCGATTGTGAGTTCATTCATTTTCTGGTTAACCGGTTGGTTCATTCCCAATCGAAGACAACGCCTGATTGTGAGTGGCATTTTTTTATTCTTTTTCCTCCTCCTGGTAAGACCCTCTCCATCTGTACTACGCGCGGCCGTTATGGCTGCAGTAGTGCTGATTTCGCGTTATCGAGGAACTCAATCACGCGCTGCATCATCTCTTGCTGTGGCAATCGGTTTACTTCTCATCGCCGATCCCTTTCAAGGATTTGATCCTGGTTTTGTCCTCTCGGTGCTTGCCACTTCCTCATTAATTTTTATCGCACCTTCGCTGGAGCGATGGTTGTCACAGTATCTGGCACCGTCTATGGCTGAAGTACTCTCGATATCGGCTGCAGCAGGCGTCGCATGCGCCCCATACATCATCTTTCTTTCAGGCGAGATCTCGGTCGTATCCATCCTTCTTAATACTTTGGTTGCACCTGTCGTAGGTTTATTAACGGTAATCGCCTTTGTAGCAGTGCTCTTTACTACGCCTTTTCCCCACCTCTCAGATATTTTCATCCAGATTGCCATGCCTATGGCGCAATGGATAGTCACCGTAGCTCATCTGCAACAGAAGGCTCCAGTTATCTCTATGCATTGGATAACTTCTACTTTTCTTCTCACCATATTTCTCTTCACCATCTATAAGCGGAGCATTGTTTATCTTGGAATATTTATCTGTGTTGCTCTCTTCGCCTGGATGCAAATCCAGTCATTCCCTGGTCGAGAGTGGGATCTCGGGCAATGCGACGTTGGACAAGGAGACGCACTCCTTCTCAATCTCGGCAATGGGGCAGCAGCACTTTTTGATGCTGGACCAGATCCACACTTACTGAAGAATTGCTTGAGAGAGTTCAAAATCAAATCCTTACCTCTTGTTGTGATCTCGCATTTTCATGCTGATCACTACTTTGGTGTGACTAACGGCCTTGCCATACCGATTGGCGAGATCTGGGTAAATAATGAAGCGAAAGACATCAAAATTCCGCCAGCATCTCTAAGAATTGTTCATGCGGGAGATAGATTCCAAATAGGCGCGGTTGATGTTGAAGTCATATGGCCATCAGATGTTGAAAGAGAATTTTCGATAGTTGCAGGCGATGGTTCGAGGGAGAACAATCGAAGCATCGTCACGCGAGTGTTCAAAGATGGAGTTGGAATTTTAGTGACTGGCGATGTGGAACCTGATGCGCAGGATGAAATATTGAAGAGCAACAAAGTGGATGGAGTGGAAATTATTAAGGTCCCACATCATGGCTCTCGATTCCAAAGTAAAGAATTCCTCAGCGGTACTGGTGCAAGATTCGCTCTCATCAGCGTTGGCAAAGGGAATTCCTATGGACACCCGAGTGATGTGACGCTCCAGGAACTCGTTTCCTCCGGAGCGAGGGTTTTCCGCACTGATCGCGATGGTGCAATCTCCCTTGAATGGCATCAAGACGAGGGTCATCGCAAGTATGTATTCTCAGCGCGCACGAGCGGAAGGAAGTGGTGGCGGATTCAATGGCGCTAGCGGAACTTATTTTGATCCATGGCAGCGAAGAGGTTCTCGCCGATCGCGCCCTGGCCGAAGCGCTCACCGCACGCGTTGAATTTGAACGCACCACCCTCAACGGCGATGAAATCGAACTTGGTAGATATAGCGAAGTCATTGCTCCATCACTTTTTGCAGATAAGAGAGTGGTAGTCATACGAGATCTTCAGGATGCCCAAGCGGAGGTCGCTGAAGAAATCATTCATTCTCTAGATCAGTTAGACCCCAATCTCCATCTCATCTTTATTCATAGGGGAGGAGTCAAAGGTAAAGGCCTGGTAGAGAAGATTAAGAAGGCAAAAGCAGAAGTCATCACGTGTGAGCCGATGAAGAAGATTACCGATAAGCAAACTTTTGTACGCGAAGAGTTTGCTCGGCATGGCAGAAAAATTTCATCTGGAGGAGTTAGCGCTCTGATCGATGCAACCGGAAGTGATATGCGAGAGCTCGCTGCGGCATGCAGTCAGATTGCATTCGACACAATCGCTTCAAAAGCAACAATTGATGAAGATGACATTGCAAAGTATTACCAAGGACGAGTGGAGGCAACAGGATTTGATGTCGCGGACGCTGCCGTTGCTGGCGATCCTCAAGGTGCGTTGATTGCGCTCCGAAATGCACTTGATTCTGGAACCGATCCAATAATGATCATCTCCGCAATCGCAACATCGGTTCGTACCATCGCAAAAGTTTCCGGCGCACCAAGAAATGCCAATCCATATCAATTAGCGAGTTCGCTCAAACTTGCTCCATGGCAGATCGAGAAAGCGCGTCGCCAAATGAGCAAGTGGGCTCCAGGAATGATTACCTTCTCGATCAAAGAATTGGCGCGTGCGGATCTCGCCGTTAAAGGCGCTGAAGCAGATCCCATCTACGCCCTCGAGCGGACGGTCGTTGCCATCGCAAAGAAAGTCGCAGGAAAATAGGGATTTACTGCTCGGTTTGAGGGGTTGCTGGGGTGGCTGATACCCTTCGGCGCTCGTAAATCAACAAGTAAACGGAAGGTCTAAGTTTCGTGGCAAATATCAAGTCGCAGATCAAGCGCATCAAGACAAACGATAAGGCGCGCCTGCGCAACAAATCAGTCCGCTCTGAACTCAAGACCGCCGTCCGCAGATTCCGTGAGGCAGTTGCAGCCGGAGATTCAAAATCGATTGCCGCTGAATTGAAGACTGCTACTCGCGAGCTCGATGTTGCCGTATCAAAGGGCGTCATCCATGCCAACCAAGCTGCAAATAAGAAGTCGGCGATGGCAAAGGCAGCTCACAAAGCTAGCGCTCGCTAGTTCGCCTGAGATTTTCACACGTGTGGGCGAAATCTGATGCCTGCTATTCCATCGGGTAAAGCACCACAACCTTCACAGACCAATCCTGAGCAGATCAGGAATTTCTGCATCATCGCTCACATCGATCACGGCAAATCCACACTTGCCGATCGCATGTTGGGAATTACCGGAGTCGTCGAGGCCCGCAATATGCGCGAGCAGTATCTCGACCGAATGGATATCGAACGTGAACGCGGTATCACTATTAAGAGTCAGGCTGTCAGACTTCCGTGGAAATCCGGAATTGATGGCAAGGAATACATCCTTAACATGATTGATACTCCAGGCCATGTGGATTTCACCTACGAAGTCTCACGTTCGCTCGCAGCATGTGAAGGTGCAATTCTTCTTGTGGATTGTGCACAAGGAATTGAAGCGCAAACATTGGCAAATCTATATCTCGCTATGGAAAATGATTTAACCATCATTCCAGTGCTTAACAAGATTGATCTTCCCGCTGCTCAACCAGAAAAATTCGCAATCGAATTATCAAAATTAGTGGGCTGTAAACCAGAAGATTGCATGCGGGTATCGGGAAAGACAGGAGAAGGCGTCGAGGAGTTGCTCGACCAGATCGTTGCCCAACTTCCACCACCTAAGGGTGATCCACATGCCCCGGCGCGCGCCCTCATTTTTGATTCTGTCTACGACACATATCGCGGTGTAGTGACGTATGTTCGAGTCGTTGACGGCAAGTTATCTCCGCGCGAGCAGATTCAAATGGTCTCCACCGGCGTCAAGCATGAACTTCTCGATATCGGCGTGATTTCGCCAGAACCTGTTTCTAGTAAAGGTTTGAGCGTTGGAGAAGTGGGTTACCTCATTACCGGTGTTAAAGATGTTCGCCTTTCCCGTGTTGGTGACACCGTTACTTCTTACAACAACCCAGCCAAAGAGGGGCTTTCTGGATATAAAGATCCAAAGCCAATGGTCTTCTCTGGTCTATATCCCATTGATGGCGATGAATATCCGATGCTGCGCGATGCTCTCGATAAATTGCAATTAAACGATGCGGCCCTCGTCTATGAACCAGAAACCTCTGCTGCTCTTGGTTTTGGATTCCGTTGTGGCTTCCTTGGTTTGCTTCATATGGAAATTGTGCGAGAAAGACTGGAGCGAGAATTTAATCTCTCACTTATCTCAACGGCGCCGAACGTTGTTTATAAGGTATTTCTTGAAAATGGGAAAGACGCAGTTGTAACGAATCCAAGCGAATTTCCAAACGGCAAAGTCGAGAAGGTTCTTGAACCCATCGTGAAAGCAACAATTCTTTCACCAACGGATTACATCGGAACGATTATGGAGCTTTGTCAGCAACGTCGCGGAACATTAGGTGGTATGGATTATCTATCTGAGGATCGAGTTGAAATTCGCTACACCTTGCCGCTTGCTGAAATCGTCTTTGATTTCTTTGATCAATTGAAGTCGCGCACTAAAGGTTATGCCTCGCTGGATTACGAACCTATCGGCGAAGCCGAAGGCGATTTGGTTAAGGTCGATATCTTGCTGCAGGGCGATACTGTGGATGCATTTAGTTCCATTGTCCATCGTGAAAAGGCGTATGCCTATGGCGTGATGATGACCAGCAAACTACGTGAACTCATCCCGAGGCAACAATTCGAAGTTCCGATTCAAGCGGCAATCGGTGCAAAGATCATCGCACGCGAAAACATCCGCGCCATCCGAAAAGATGTTCTTGCTAAATGCTATGGCGGCGATATCACTCGAAAGCGCAAACTTCTGGAGAAACAGAAGGAAGGAAAGAAGCGCATGAAGATGGTCGGTCGCGTCGAAGTGCCACAAGAGGCATTCATTGCTGCGCTATCTACCAACGCAGATGTCGAAGCGGGGAAGACAAAGAAGTGAGCCACAGGCTCGCCTTCTATATCCATATTCCATACTGCCTTGCTCGTTGCGGGTACTGCGACTTCAACACTTACACACCCCGAGAGTTACAAAGTGACACAGTCCGTTCTCTTTCGAGCCGTTACATCGAATCTGCGATAAGGGAAATCGAATTAGCTTCTGCGCGCGTTGGGGCGGCAGTCGTTCCATCAATCTTCTTTGGCGGTGGCACCCCATCTTTGATGGCGGGAACGGAAATTGCCTCTGTCATTAACACTATTCGAGATCGCTTTGAACTTGCATCAGATGCGGAAATTACGATTGAGGTAAACCCGGATTCAGTTACGTCAGAGTTTCTTGCACTTACTCGCGAGGCTGGTGCAAACCGAATTTCTATGGGAATGCAATCCGCCAAAGCCCACGTACTCGCTGCTCTTGATCGCACGCATTCACCGGAGAGCGTTCCTCGGGCGGTGGAATTGGTTCGCTCACACGGATATGAACATTGCAGCGTCGACCTCATTTATGGAACGCCTGGTGAATCCATCGATGATTGGCGGGAAAGTGTGGCCGCTGCGCTCTCGCTCAAGGTCGATCACTTAAGTGCGTACGCCCTCATTGTTGAGAAAGGCACCAAACTTGCTGCACGAGTGAAGAGCGGCGAATTGATAATCCCGCCTGAAGATGAAACCGCAACAAAATATGAGATTGTCGATGAAATGTGCGGAGAAAAAGGATTTCATTGGTATGAATTAAGCAACTGGTCGGCAGAAGGTGGAGAGTGTCGACACAATATTAGCTACTGGGATGGATCTCATTGGTGGGGAGTTGGTCCCGGTGCACATTCATATTTCAACGGAGTTCGTTGGTGGAACGTGAAACATCCAGAGACTTATCAATCGAAGATCAAGGAGGGTAAGTCACCAATGTTGGAGAGCGAAGAGCTATCTGAGCAGAATCGACGCGATGAATCAATAATGTTACGAATTCGTATGCGCGAAGGAATTCCTCTATCGGATCTCTCTCCCGCAGAAAGAGAACGTGTTGGGCAATATCTTGAAAGCAACCACCTAGACGATGGAGCCTGGACACAAGGAAAGCTCGTACTTACTCGCTCGGGCCGCCTTATTGCTGATCGAATCGTGCGGGAAATATTGGTGTAGTAACTTTTGCATACTATGGAAACCGCTCACACGATTATCACTCTGCTCTTGGCTCTTGTTTTTCTTATCTCTGGCCTTTCAAAAGCTAGCGGCAGCGCTGCCGGCCTCTCTGGTACTCGTGATGTGAACTTTCCTGATGGACCAGCGCGACTTGTTGGAATATTCGAAACGCTCGCAGCTATAAGTTTGATGATCGGATTTGCTCTCGATAATCCCGATCTACAACGTTATGGATATATAGCAATCTGGCTCATCATGTCCGGCGCCATCTTTTTTCACTTTAAAGCGGGGAAGGCGAGGACTGCTTTTCCAGCAGTACTTTTCCTTATCCTCGCAACTGTTGGTCTGGCAACGTTCTAACAATGGAATCTCGACAACTTGAAATATTGCGCGCCATCGTCGAGGAATATGTAGCGACCGAAGAGCCCGTTGGTTCCAAATCCATAGCCTCACGTCACGGCTTAAAAGTTTCGCCTGCGACAATCCGAAACGAAATGGCCGTATTGGAAGAGGGCGGTTTCATTACTCAACCTCACACAAGTGCCGGCAGAATTCCAACAGATAAGGGCTATCGACTCTTTGTTGACCAGATCGCAACGCTCAAGCCGTTATCCAAACCTGAGCGTCGGGCGATTGAAACATTTCTTGAAGGAGCCCACGATCTAGACGATGTAATTATGAGAACGGTTCGACTCTTAGCCCAAGTCACCAAGCAAGTCGCTGTTGTTC
This sequence comes from Actinomycetota bacterium, assembly GCA_010032125.1. Taxonomy (GTDB): domain Bacteria; phylum Actinomycetota; class Actinomycetes; order Nanopelagicales; family Nanopelagicaceae; genus MAG-120802. Next base: position 7,466 of record RHAU01000007.1, read on the forward strand.
AATATCCGTCACTAACAAAATCTCGAGTTCGACATATAGAACTCGTACTTCTCAATAATTCACGGTTAATGATGGTATTGATTACCAATACCGGGCGAGTAGAGCAACGTGTATTGGAACTTCCGTACGACATCAATGAAGGTTTGATGGGCGACGTGCGGCTTCGCCTCAATAACGTTCTAACAGGGAAGAATATGGCCGATGTCAGCGCACATCTTGACACTATTTTGTCGGCTTATTCTCATAATGAGCGCACATCTATCGCCTTGATTATTTCTAACCTTATGGAAATGGCAATCGATAGACCAGAAGAGAAAGTTGTATTGGCCGGTACTGCGAACTTAGCCCGAGCGTCTCAGGAAAAACCATCAGAGATTCAGGCGATTCTCGAAGCTCTTGAGGAACAAGTAGTACTGCTTCGTTTGCTTAGCGATGCGAAGGAGACGATGAATGTACGTATTGGCGCTGAACAAAGTGAAAAAAGTTTAAAGTCGACAAGTCTTGTGACGATGACGTACGGAACAGACGGCTCTCCTTTGGGAGCGCTGGGAGTGATTGGTCCGACGCGTATGGACTATTCATCTTCGATGAGTGCGGTCAATGCAGTTGCACGCTATGTGGGGCGCTTTCTTACGGACGATAAATAATGAGCGATCTCTATCAGATGTTGGGCGTTGAACGTAACGCATCACAAGATGAAATCAAGCGTGCATACCGAAAGTTAGCTCGTGAAATGCATCCTGATGTAAACCCCGATCCGAAAGTTCAAGATCGATTCAAAGAAGTTACGGCAGCGTATGAAGTTCTCAGCGATCCGGAGAAGCGTTCGCAATACGACCGCGGAGGGGATGGATTTTCAGGATTCGGTGGCGGCTTCGGCGGATTCAGCGACATCATGGATGCTTTCTTCGGCGGAGGCGGAACACCTCGAGGACCGCGTCCGAGAATGCGACAGGGACAAGATGCACTCATTCGCACCACTATTGATCTGGCTGAAGCGTGCTTTGGCACGACACGTGAGATTGGCGTAGAAACAGCAGTTATTTGTGAAGTGTGTGGCGGGGATGGTTGCGCCTCTGGAACTTCACCACGAACCTGCGAAATTTGTAAAGGTCGAGGTGAAATTCAACAAGTTACTCGCTCTTTCATTGGACAAGTAATGACAACTCGTCCGTGCGGAAGTTGCCAAGGATTTGGAACGACCATTCCACAACCATGTCGTGAGTGTTCCGGAGAAGGCCGAGTCCGCGCGCGACGGACAGTCGAAGTAAAAATTCCTGCAGGTGTGGAGACCGGAAATCGAATGCAACTTTCTGGTCAAGGCGAAGTCGGCCCAGGTGGTGGTCCAGCAGGAGATCTCTTCGTTGAATTCATCGTTGAGGAACATGATTTTCTTATCCGAGAGGGCGATGACTTACATGTCTCTGTGAATATTCCCATGACCGGTGCGGCGCTGGGAACATCTGTAACAGTTCAAACTCTAGATGGAGATGTAGAACTAACAATCAAACCAGGCACCCAGAGTGGCGCGGTTATTCCAATCCGAGGCAAGGGAATGACGCGTTTGCGCGGAGGAGGGCGTGGCGAACTATTTGCACATATTGATGTAGAAGTTCCAACAAAACTCTCTAAAGAAGAAGAGCAAATACTGAAGAAGTTTGCGGAATTGCGTGGCGAAAAATCCCTGGCAAGCCAAGTGAGAAAGAGTTCTGACTCCGGTTTATTTAGCAAGTTCAAGGAAGCGTTTAGAAGCTGATGTTGCCTCTTTTTATCGTCGAACAAATCCCAGACCGCGGCGATGTCGTTATTGAAGGAGATGAAGCGCACCATGCAGGTTCAGCTCTCCGTTTAAAGGTAGGCGAGCGGGTACTCGTTACAAATGGGAAAGGTCGTCGCGCCGAAGTAGAGATTCTCGACATCAATAAGCGAAATATCAGCGCTCGAATTATTGATATAGCCGACATTGCGCGCCCGAAGACGATACTGACTGTTGTGCAGGCGTTGACGAAGGGTGATCGCGCGCGAGAGACAATCGAGTTACTGACCGAAGGTGGCGCAGAAATCATCATTCCTTGGACCGCATCGAGATCTGTAGGGCAATGGAAAGAGGAGAAAGATGCACTTTCCAAATGGCGTTCATGGGCAAAAGAGGCGACGAAACAATCTCGTCGAAGTTGGATTCCCGATGTCGTTGATGCAAAGTCCACTAACCAAATTAAGGAATTGATTCAAGATAGCGAACTCACTTTGATGCTTCATGAAGAGGGTGAGAGGAAGATTTCTTCAGTGGTGAATGGGAAGCCTCCGAAAGATATTGTGATCATCATTGGTCCCGAAGGTGGAATTAGCGATGATGAAGCTTCGCTATTTACCTCTGCCGGCGCACATTCTGTAACGATGGGCAATCCAGTTTTTAGATCTGCACATGCAGGCGTTTCCGCACTTGCCGCAGTACAAACTGGCTTTGGTATCTGGTAGAGATACGCCATGGATTGTCTCTTCTGCAAGATAGTGTCCGGTGAAATTCCGGCGTCACTAGTTCGTACAGGTGATCGAACCATCGCTTTTAACGACATCAATCCCCAAGCACCAACACATGTATTGATCATCCCCAAGAAACATTGCGAAAATGTCGGTGAACTTGCTGTACAAGATCCGCAAGCACTTCAAGAACTTTTTATTGCGGCCGAAGAGATTGCGGCATTGCACTCACTTGCCGGATATCGCAGCGTCTTTAATACCGGAGCCGAAGCGGGACAGTCAGTTTTCCACGCTCATCTCCATCTCATTGGTGGAAGAGCGCTTCAGTGGCCGCCCGGATAGAATCAGGCGCAATGGATCGCACAGTACTTACTCTTCCTACCGATCTTCCTAGCGTCGCACTCACAGGACCTCAAGATTCTTATATCAGGGCAGTGGAGAGCGCTTTTCCTGAAGTAGCTATTACGGTGCGTGGAAACGAAGTCATCCTTCGTGGACCGATCGACTCTATTGAGCGCGTAAAAAAACTACTAGGAAATTTCCTTGCTGTTATTCGCTCTGGCCAAATGCTGAGCGACGATGCGGTTCGGCGTTCTATCGCAATGATTCTTGGAGATGGAAATGAAACTCCAGCGGAGGTATTAACTCTCAATATTCTGAGCAATCGCGGTAAGACTATTCGCCCAAAAACAGTTAATCAGAAACGATATGTCGATGCGATTGATAGGCACACGGTTACTTTTGGAATTGGACCTGCGGGTACAGGTAAGACGTATTTGGCGATGGCAAAAGCCGTGCAGGCCCTTCAATCCAAACAGATCAACCGAATCATCCTCACTCGACCTGCAGTTGAAGCAGGGGAGAGATTAGGTTTCTTGCCAGGCACGCTTCACGAGAAAATCGACCCTTATCTGCGGCCACTCTTTGACGCACTGCACGACATGCTCGATCCCGACGCAATCCCTCGATTGATGTCATCCGGCACTATCGAAGTTGCTCCACTTGCATACATGCGCGGACGCACGCTCAATGATTCATTCATCATTCTTGATGAAGCCCAGAACACTTCTCCAGAGCAGATGAAGATGTTTCTCACCCGACTTGGATTTGGTTCAAAGATGATCGTGACTGGGGATATAACCCAGATTGATCTACCCAATCATCAACAGTCGGGACTAGAAATTGTCCGCGAAATTATCGAAGGAATCGATGACATTGCATTTATGGATTTAACTTCAGAAGACGTTGTCCGCCATCGATTGGTGAGCGACATCGTTGATGCTTATGGACGTTTCGATGCTGGCGTTGGAAATCGCACAGCTCGTAGAGCCCAGAAACCACGCTCGCTAAGGAGTGATCGCTAATTCACGCGCGCTGCGCACGTGAAGCGATATGAATATAGAACTTACGAATCTCACACCTACTGTCTGTGACGAGTCCAAACTTCTCGCAGTGGCCCAATTCTCACTAGTAAGACTTGGTATTCATCCTGATTCTGAATTGAGTATCTCACTCGTTGACGAAGATGAGATGAGTGCGCTGCATATGCGTTGGATGGATGAACCGGGCGCTACGGATGTTCTTTCATTCCCGATGGATGAAGTAAAACCACATTCTGCAAGTTCTGGACCCGGCATGATTGGGGATATCGTTCTCTGCCCTTCATATGCCGCGCGTCAAGCGAATGAAGCGGGTCACTCAATCCAGGAGGAGTTAGAACTCTTGACTGTGCATGGTTTGCTCCATCTCTTGGGCTTCGATCACCGTGAAGCTGATGAGAAAAAAGTGATGTTTGATTTGCAGGCTGAATGTCTCTCCGATTGGAGAGGTAAGAGATGAATCTGATTGCAATTCTCTCTGTAATTGGATTACTTCTTTTCGCAGGTTTTCTTGCAGGCAGCGAATCTGCCATCAATTCGATTTCTCGCGTATACGTTGAAGAATTGGCTGAAAAATCCTCCCGCCGCGCTGCTTGGGTCGCACGGGTACTTGGCGAGCCTGCTCGATATCTCAATGTCATTCTCTTTGTTCGAAAGGCGTGTGAACTAACAGCAACGGTCGTGGTTGCCGAAGGTCTTCGGTCAGAGATTGCTTCCCCAGTTCAGGCGCTCGCGCTCGCAATCTTTATCATGATGTTTCTTTCATATGTTGTCGTTGGCGTAGGGCCACGAACGCTTGGTAAGCAACGCGCTGGAAGATGGATATTTCCCGCGAGCGTCGTCGCCGTCATTCTTTCAACAGTTCTAGGTCCCGTTACTTCTTTGCTGATTGCAATTGGAAATGCGATTACGCCTGGAAAAGGATTTAAGAGCGGTCCTTTCGCTAACGAAGCCGAGCTTCGCGATCTCGTCGATCAGGCTCACGAACGCGGATTAGTTGAAGAATCCGAGCACGAGATGATCCACTCAGTTTTCGAGCTAGGAGACACCCTTGTTCGCGAATTGATGGTGCCACGCACTGAAATGGTATGGATTGAAGGAAGTAAGAATCTTCGCCAAGGTCTTTCTCTGGCGCTGAGATCTGGCTTCACCCGAATACCCGTCATCGGAGATGATGTCGATAATGTGATCGGAATTGCTTACGTCAAAGATCTCGCGCGTCGAACCCATGAATACCGTGAATCTGAACAGAGCGAACTTGTTCGCGAACACTTAAGGCCGGCAACCTTTGTTCCAGAAACCAAGACAGCAGCTGAACTCCTCAAGGAGATGCAGCGAGATCAAATTCATCTTGCCATCGTGGTCGACGAATATGGCGGCACAGCGGGTCTTATTACTATCGAAGATATTTTGGAAGAAATCGTCGGCGAGATTGCCGATGAATACGACGATGATGTCGAGGAATTTGAATGGATTTCTGAGGGTAAAGCGCGAGTTGCTGCTCGTTTACACATCGAAGATCTCGCTGAAAAATTAGAGATCGATATGAGCGCCGAAGAACGAGAAGATGTAGATACGGTTGGTGGTTTTGTGACTAAGTCACTCGGTCGAGTTGCTATCCCAGGAAGTGAAGTTGTGCTCAAAGGATGGAAAATTTCCGCAGAGAGACCGATTGGACGACGGCACCGCATTGCTACATTTCTTGTAGAGCAAAACATTGATAAAGATAAGGGTGAAGAGGTCTAAGGTTTCCTTATGCGTATTGTGCGATTCACGCCATCAGAAAAATTGGGACTTGGAAGCGATCCTCGATTTGGAATTCTCGAGAGCGATAGCGAGATCCGCCTAATCGCAAGTGACCCTTTATATGC
>RHAU01000061.1 GCA_010032125.1 Actinomycetota bacterium
AGCAACATTCCGGTAGCGCTGACGAATAGCGCAAGATGTCCAAGTGCGCTTTGAGCGATGGTGTATCCAAAGAGTGAAATAACTGCAACCAATGCAAGCGCCCTAAACGGAGCCAGATCTTCCGGGAAAGTTACGTACACCGCTAATCCAGCTCCCGAAGCAGAAAGTACGTAAAGAAAACTGGATACACGTCGGCGAATATCAACCGTATCGCCAGCGAGCAACCCGGAAGTAAAGAATGCAATTGCTAGAAGCGAGAACGTTGCAGTTTTCTGGGCTTGAGAAATGTCGTCCCATTGCTGATAGAGGATGAGAGTTACGCCTGAGATGAAGAGCAATGCGCCCAAATAACTAAGGATTTCGGGAACGAGGGTACTTTTCTTTGCTTCTTCTACTTCCTTTGTTGCCTTAACTTCTGCAAGTTTGGTATTCATGACAAGAGTATTGAGTAAAGACGATCGGGTGAGAATCGTTCGAGCTACTATGCGATGGAGGTGCGAGTGGCTTGCGAGCGCTATGCGATTCGCGGCTAAAGATTTTTTATGAAGATTCTCCTCATCGCGGGAGGAGAAAAAGTGATCTACGTAGTGAAATCTCAATCATTTCTTCGTACTCCATCGGTATCCATCGTTGCAGAGGGTGAGGATTGGTTGCTGGGCCTTGATGAAACTTTTGACTCATGGACAGACGGGCAGAAGGCTGATTTCAAAGGCGCGCAAGGATTTCCCACCATTGAGATTTCCTCTCTCGATCCGTCTCATTTCCAGATAACAATTGATTTGCAGGATTTTGGAAATCAAAATCCAAGTATGGAATTTAAAGACGGCGTTCTTTCCGTAACGGGGACCAAAACTGAATATGGAACAAACAAAAACGAGAATTATCTACAGAGTGGAATCAACGCTCGAGGGTTTCGACGTAGCTTTCAGCTGAGTCGAGGCTCTGGACTCGTTGGTAACGACCTGCACCATGGAATCCTGCGGGTCGCAGTTGAACAGGCGGTTCCTGCAGCTATGGAGCCTGTTTCAAGTTGGGTTCGTGCTGGATAGTGAAATAGCCCGAATTCTCTTCTATGTAGATAAAGCGGGATGACGTGTCTATCCATGTCATCCCGCGTCATAAGAAATGAGGAACATATGGCAAGTCTTGTAAAACGTGACAGTCGATTTAGATCCCCGCTCGCTTCAATCCTGCAAGACGGAGAGAAGTGGATGGTGGGTTTTGACGACATCTTTAATAACCTGGTCGAGAAGTGGGAAGACGGCTTTGACGGCTTTCATGAATATCCCGCTTCAAATATCAAGAGAATCGGCGATGATCATTATCGAATAGAGATGGCTGTCGCTGGCTTTAACAAAGAAGATCTCTCTATAGAGGTTGAAGATGAAACTCTTGTTATCTCAGGAGAGAAAAGAGAAGAAACCAAGAAAGAGGAAGAGAATTACCTGCAGAGAGGGATTAAAGCCCGAAGTTTCCGACAATGCTTTCAGCTTGTCGAACATGACCGGGTCCTCGATGCTACTTTGCGTAATGGAATCCTAGAGATTGATATCAAAAGGCAGAATCCAGAGCCAAAGAAACATGTGACTGTCCAGATCAGAAACGGATGAGACTCTAATCTGGAAAGTCCTTGAGGTGATACGAGGGGTGAGGTGCTCTAGCCACTTCACCCCTCGTTTTTGTTCTCAGGAACTCTTGGCCGCTAGATGGGAAGGAGCGAGGAATCGAACACCGAGTCCGCGAATAGAGTAAATGTAATCTCCACCGCCATTTTCCTTGATCTTTATTCGTAACCGTGAGAGATGAGTATCAATCAAATGACTTGATCCAATTCCATCTTTCACTTTAATGACGTTGAGCAGTTCTGGTCTTGAAATAACTCGCTCAGGTTCTGCCATAAATGCCTGGGTCAAAAGTAATTCAGTTTTCGTTAATGGAACTATTCGATCCGCCACCCTAAATTCACATTGAGGAACATCAAGTTTGAGTTCATTCCAGTTATATATCTCATCTACTGCATCGGCAGCAGACTGTTGGCGATCAATCTGATAGTTGACTCTCTGGAGAAAGAGCTTTTGAACAATCGGTTTATTGATTATTTCATCGGCGCCTGCGCGGACGCACATCTCCTCTGTAATCGGGCTGCCATGATCTACCAAAGGGATAATTGAGCCATTGGTCTGAAGTCTCATCCATCCCAATAAATCAAGGCTTTTCATGATATCTCCGACGAGATGAAAGAGAACAACCTTGAATTCTGAGAATGCAAAGTGCTCTTTTGCTTTTGCCATGTCTGGCTCGGTTCGTACGTTGAAATTCCAGGATTCCAATGTATTTTGAATGAATTTACGGTCAATCGGGTTATTTTCAATAATAAGTGCTGTGTTTGTTGTCATGTCGCGAAGGTTAAGAGATAAGAATCTCGGTAATTGATTTTGCTAAGTCATTGACTTGTCTTGATATAAATGTGACTACTTTTGGTAAATCACCATCAATATAGCGAGTTACGCTTGGTGAAAATGTCGGTTAGAGCGACATGGTAAGCAATTCCAACAATGGAAGGAAAGCAATGCGCAAATTTGTCCTGCTCACAACCGTTCTAATTATCGGATCTATTAGTTCATCAGGTGTTTACGCGGTGGAATATCCATTTCCCACAGGAATGCAGGTAACGGTCGAACGTGGCGATAATCCGATTTACGAAGATCAATCGAACGTCGTATATCCAGTCGTCAATTATTTCTCAGGCGTGTTCCCTGGAGGCAACGAAGAGTTCTCCTTGCAACACGATGGGGGAGTAGACATTACCTACATGGAGGATTCGAAAGGATTCCTCCTCGATCACACTGTCATGCCATCAGATGCGATTTATTTCGCTCCCGACACGATGACTGCAACAAAGCCAATTCGCGTTATGTTGTCTGGACCGATTGATCTGGGTTCAGTCGCTTTTAGCGCCGGATCTTCAAAACTGACATCTAAGGCGAAAGTCGCTCTACAAGAGATGGCTATGCAGATGATGGGCTCTGGCCTCACCGGTGCTTACTTAGTTGGCAATACCGATCGATCCGGAAGTATCACCTCTAATCTGACGTTATCCCGTAAGAGAGTGGATGCAGCAGCTTCATATCTGCGCAACCGCCTTGCTGTGTTGGGAGTTTCAGATTTCTCGGTTAAAACAGAGAATATGGGTGAATACCTCTCTAAGACCTCCGACGGAAAAACCAATGCTGCAGACCGAAAAGTCACGGTCTTGATTTATCCAAAGGTGTAATCATGGACATAACGGATGAGCGCGGTTCTTTCTCCACTACAGGGCTGCGCTCATC
>RHAU01000062.1 GCA_010032125.1 Actinomycetota bacterium
CAGGATGCGATCTTGGCTACTTCATTTCATCCAGAGCTCACCGGAGATAGCCGGATACATCGATACTTTGTTGAAATGGTTCAAGCGCATAACAAAGTTAAGGCGAACTGATGTCCGGTCATTCCAAATGGGCGACCATCAAGCGGAAAAAAGCCGCGATCGATTCAAAGCGCTCTCAAGCGTTCGCCAAATACATCAAAGCAATCGAAGTTGCCGCCCGCAACGGTGGTGCGGATCCGGATGGAAATCCAACGCTCTTTGACGCGATAGCGAAAGCAAAGAAAAACTCGGTACCGGGCGACAATATTGATCGCGCACTGAAGCGCGCATCTGGCGCTGAGGCAGGTAGTGCGAACTGGGAAACAATTATGTACGAAGGTTATGGACCTGGTGGAGTTGCTCTTCTCATCGAGTGCTTATCCGATAACCGAAATCGTGCGGCCTCTGAGGTGCGCGTTGCGGTAACGCGAAACGGCGGAACGATGGCAGATCCAGGTTCGGTGGCCTACCTTTTCCACCGCAGGGGAGTGATTGTTGTCCGCAAGAACCAAGGATCAGTCGTACTCAGCGAAGATTCTCTGTTGGAAATAGTTCTTGATGCCGGTGCAGAAGAGATTAATGACTTAGGAGAGAATTTCGAGATTGTCAGCGCTCCGGAAAATCTTGTTCCAATCCGTGAATCGCTGCAGCGCGCTCACATTGATTATGAGTCGGCAGATTCGTCATTCTTGCCGACTGTCTCCGTTCCGGTAGTTGGGGAAATCGCCAAGAATGTCATCACTCTTGTTGACGCGATTGAAGAACTTGATGATGTGCAGAATGTCTACGGCAATTTCGATATCTCCGACGAGGTTTTGGCGAGCCTCACCTAGAGGAACTTTTCGCGCAATTAGGCTCGCTCTATGCGTGTTTTAGGCATTGACCCAGGGTTGACGCGTTGCGGATTAGGCGTTGTTGACCGTGACAAAAATGGCCGCCTGACCATGGTTGATTGCGGGGTCATCCGATCGGATTCCCAAACGCCCATCCACGAACGGCTCCTTATTCTTCAACAGGAATTGGATCGCTGGATCTCGAAATTCTCACCTGATGTCATCGCTGTCGAACGGGTTTTCTCTCAACAGAATGTGAGAACTGCAATGGCAACCGGGCAAGCCGCTGGTGTCGCACTTTTATTGGCGGCGCAATCTTCGCTGCCGATTGGAATTCACACACCGAGTGAAGTTAAAGCAGCCGTCTCGGGATCGGGGCGAGCAGATAAGAAGCAAGTTGCGATGATGGTCATGAAAATACTTTCACTCAAGGTTCGGCCGACTCCGGTGGATACAACCGATGCACTTGCACTTGCTATCTGTCATCACTGGCGAGGTGCCCAAATCCATCGGATAGAAAAGGCGCGCACACAAGAGCGAATCCGAGTTGCTGCGTTGAAGAAGGCGCGATGATCTCTCGCATCCGAGGCACAGTTTTAGAGCGAGCGGGCAATCGTCTCACCATCGATGTTCAGGGGATGGGTTATGAAATTACCGTAACACCCGATGTGCTCTCATCTGCTCGTATTGATAGCAGTATCGATCTCTTCACACATGTCGTCATTCGAGAAGATGCATGGACTATTTATGGATTTTCATCGCCAGAATCTCGTGCACACTTCTTGTTACTGCAATCAGTCAATGGCGTCGGTCCAAAAGTAGCTTTTTCGATTGTTTGTGTACTTGCATCGGATGAACTCAGCAACGCTATTGCTCACGGTTCTCAAAAAATACTCGAGTCAGTCCCAGGAGTCGGGAAGAAGATGGCCGCTCGAATCATCCTTGAGCTACAAGAGAAGATTTCTTCATCTGCGCCCGTTGAAGGTCAAGAGAATTGGCGCGAGCAACTACGAAGCGCGCTCGTGGGTCTTGGTTACTCGCAACGAGAGTCTGACGAAGCCATCGAAAGCGCTGTCAAAGCTTCACGAAGACCAACGTCGGAGCAGGAGATCAGCGAGTTGTTGAAACTAGCCCTCTCTCAATCGCGCCGTAGCAAGTAATCTTTCCGGCAATGGAAAATTTAGATCGCGATGCAGTTGAAGAAACTTCTCGCCCGGAGGAGAGCGCTTCAGAATTAGCGCTCAGGCCTGACTCTCTAAAAGATTTTGTCGGGCAATCCCGTGTTAAAGAACAGATTGGTCTATTGCTCAAAGCAGCAAAGGAACGTGGTTCCTCAGCTGACCATATTCTTTTATCCGGTCCACCAGGTCTCGGTAAAACAACCTTGGCAATGATCGTTGCCGCGGAGATGGGAACTCCGATACGAGTCACGAGCGGTCCGGCCATCACTCATGCCGGAGATTTGGCATCCATTCTCTCCTCACTTGTCGAGGGCGAAATTCTTTTCCTCGATGAGATTCATCGTTTGGCAAGACCCGCGGAAGAGTTGCTCTACATGGCGATGGAGGATTTTCGGGTTGATGTCGTCGTTGGTAAAGGACCGGGCGCAACCGCGATTCCCTTGACCTTGCCTCATTTCACTTTAGTGGGTGCAACAACGCGATCTGGTCTACTTCCGGCGCCACTTCGAGACAGATTTGGATTCACAGCTCATCTGGATTTCTATGACGCGGATGAAATTTCTGCGATTGTTCGACGCAGCGCTGATCTGCTTGATGTACAGATTGATCAAGATTCAATTGCCGAACTTGGTAGACGGTCCAGAGGAACACCTCGTATTGCAAATAGATTGTTACGACGAGTTCGTGATTACGCGCAAATTCATAATGCTGGAGGCATAGATTTTTCAACAACTGCACAAGCTCTGCGAATTTACGAAGTAGATGATGGTGGTTTGGATCGATTGGATCGCGCGATTTTAAGCGCACTCATCGAGAGATTTAATGGTGGGCCGGTTGGATTAACGACACTTGCAATGGCGGTCGGTGAGGAGCGAGAAACGGTTGAATCCGTTGCAGAACCATTCCTCGTTCGATCCGGTTTTATTCTTCGTTCACCACGCGGTCGGATAGCAACGCCACAAGCGTGGAACCATCTTGGAAAAACTCCGCCTCCGAGTACGCCCGGCCTTTTCGACATCGAGCGCTAAGCACGCCTAGACTTCCCTCCCATGTCCTCCCAGCGCACGTATGGTTCTTCGGCGCGAACCGAGCAAAAGAAGGCTCGACCTGCTCGAACATTAAGTATCACCATTGGCCTCACTGCACTTCTCTACATCCTCGCGATTTCCATCGGAGCCACAAGCTTGAATTTAGGTTTGGATCTTCGTGGCGGTACGAGCGTGACGTT
>RHAU01000063.1 GCA_010032125.1 Actinomycetota bacterium
TGACTTACAGAAGAAAGATGGGCAATGGACTCGAGCAAAAGGCTTTGACAGTTTCTGTCCACTTGGTCCTTGGATTGATACAGAGTTTAAGCCAGCTTCACAGCGCATAACCGCAACTGTTGATGGCTCTCTCAAGCAAGACGCACATCTCTCAGATATGGTCTTTGATGTTCCAACCATCATCGAATTCATCACCTCAGTTATGACACTTCTACCTGGCGATGTCATCCTTACCGGAACTCCGTCAGGAATTGGGCCCATGGTCGCCAGTAAAGATGTTCTCGTCAGTATTGATGGGCTTGGCACACTTCGAAATAAGGTTTCCGCTCGTGGTTAAAGAAGTACGGACGCGCTTTGCGCCATCTCCTACGGGAGATCTCCATGTCGGGAATATCCGAACCGCCCTCTTTGATTGGGCCTATGCGCGCCATACTGGAGGAAAACTCATCTTCCGTATTGAAGATACGGATAGAGAGCGCGTCACCGATGAATACATCAATCGCGCTGTCGAAACGATGAAATGGCTTGGACTGAATTGGGATGAAGGTCCTGAAATAGGCGGCCCGTGTGGACCTTACCTACAGTCACAACGACTTGATATTTACAAACATTGGGCCCAGAAATTTCTTGACGATGGCTTTGCCTACAAGTGTTATTGCTCGACTGAGGAACTTGAGGCTCGGCGAGAGAAACAGCGAGAACTCAATCAAGCGCCAGGGTATGACGGAAAATGTAGAAATCTCTCCGCTGATGAAGAGGCGAAATACGTTGCCGAAGGGCGCGCCCCGGTCATTCGGATGCAGATGCCGGCGGGTGAGACGCGATTTACAGATCTCATCCGTGGTGAGGTTGTTTTCGACCATACCTTCGTTCCAGATTTCGTATTGATGCGCGCTGACGGTTCACCGCTCTACACCCTTGCCGTCGCAGTCGATGATGTACTCATGAAGATCACTCATGTCCTTCGTGGGGAAGATTTACTCTCATCGACGCCTCGTCAGATCCGTGTCTATCAAGCAATGGGCGTTGCTCCTGAAGATTATCCGCATTTCGCACACTTACCTTTCGTTATGGGTCAAGACAATGCCAAACTCTCGAAACGAAATGGCGAAGTTTCCATCGCCTGGTATCGAGAAGAAGGTTTTCTTCCCGAAGCAATCTGCAATTACCTTGCTCTCTTGGGTTGGTCACCTGGAGATGATCGCGAAAATATCACCATGGAAGAACTTGTCTCACTTTTCAATGTCGAACGCGTTAACAGCTCACCAGCGCGATTTGATATGAAGAAACTTGAAGCGATTAACGGAGACAAAATTCGTGCGCTGACTATCGACGATTTCCTTAAGCGAGCCTTGCCATTTCTTACATCCGCGAAGATCATTACGGGCACAGATGAAGAGATAGCACTTGTCCGCAAAGCACTTCCCATCATTCAAGAGCGGATTGTTAAATTAAAAGAAGTAGTTCCGATGCTTGGTTTTTTCTTCGTAGAAACCGTAAAGGTAGAAGAGGAGTCTGTGGCGAAAATGGCAGAAGAACAAGCACTTCACGTCCTCTCTGCATCTCTTTCAGCGCTCGAGCCACTTTCACAATGGGATCATGAATCAATTGAAAGCGCGTTACGTGCTGCACTTATTGAAAAAATGGGATTGAAACCAAGAAATGCATTTGGCCCGGTGCGAATTGCGGTGACGGGAAGTCATATTTCTCCGCCACTTTTCGAGTCAATGGAACTTCTTGGTAAAGAGCGTTCGATTGCTCGAATCAAGGCGCTGGTGAGATAAGCGCCTAGAATCACGGTATTCTCTCCTTCTTCTGCGGAAACGCAGTATTGGGGTATGGGGTAATTGGCAGCCCAGCTGATTCTGGTTCAGCTTGTCTAGGTTCGAGTCCTGGTACCCCAGCGAAAATTTCATATCTGGCCCCGTCGTCTAGTGGCCTAGGACTCTGGCTTCTCAAGCCAGCTACGAGGGTTCGAATCCCTTCGGGGCTGCCAGGTATTAACTCTTCTTAGCGATGTATTCGCTGAGTTTTACAGCAGTTGCAACGACGGCTGCTGCATGAATTCGACCAGGCTGTCGACCTAATCGCTCGATCGGTCCACTGATACTTACTGCAGCAATGATGCGGTTGTTTGGTCCGCGAACTGGTGCTGATACTGATGCAACGCCAGGTTCTCTCTCACCAACACTTTGCGCCCAACCTCGACGACGTACAGCAGAGAGAACAGCTGCATTAAATCTTGCATTGACAAGCGCGCGATGAAGTTTGTCCGCATCTTCCCATGCAAGAAGTATTTGCGCTGCAGATCCTGCGCTCATGGTCAGCGATGCGCCAACAGGAACGGAATCTCTAAGCCCTGAAATTCTTTCAGCAGCAGCAACGCAAATTCTCTGATCGCCTTGCCTTCGATAGAGCTGTGCACTTTCACCCGTTGCATCTCGCAGTGCGGTAAGAGCAGGACCGGCGACAGCGAGCAACTTATCTTCACCAGCAGCTGCGGCTAATTCACCAGAGCGCGGTCCGAGAATGAAGCGGCCGCTGAGATCGCGTGCAACAAGTCTGTGAAACTCGAGTGCTACTGCAAGTCGATGAGCGGTGGGGCGAGCAATCTTTGTCGCTTTCACAAGTTCGGCAAGGGAATGCGGACCGCCTTCGAGAACAGAGAGGATTCTTACGGCTTTATCTAAAACGCCGACTCCGCTATTCTTCTTGTCCACAATCTAATATTTGCATCTCATAGGTTGAGAAGCAACTGGAGGACGCGATGTGCGTCCCAGGCGGCTCCCTGCGGTGCATGTGGTCGTCCTTTGATGTATGAAAAAGTAGTTTCATCAGGGGCGATCAATCCGGCGCGTGCGCCTGCCTCAATCGACATATTGCAAATCGTCATGCGAGCTTCCATGGAAAGCTTGCGAATGGCACTTCCACGATATTCGACGATGTAACCCTGTCCCCCGCCTGTTCCAATCTTTGCGATGATTGCGAGAATGATGTCCTTGCTGGTCACGCCTGGTTTGAGTTCGCCTTCAACATTGATTGCCATCGTTTTTGGTCGTGCAAGAGGGAGCGTCTGTGTTGCAAGAACATGTTCGACTTCACTTGTCCCAATTCCAAATGCAAGCGCCCCAAAAGCTCCGTGGGTAGAAGTATGCGAATCCCCACAGACGATTGTCATTCCTGGCTGGGTGAGACCAAGTTGAGGTCCCACTACGTGCACGATTCCTTGCTCAACATCACCTAGCGAGTGAATCCGGATGCCAAATTCTG
>RHAU01000064.1 GCA_010032125.1 Actinomycetota bacterium
CAAGAAAGGCGGCATCTTCTTCATTGAAGTATATGTTGCTGATATTCATCTGACTCAGTGATTTATCGTTTATTAACGCAAATTGCGTCTCTGGATATTCAATGGCAACTCTACGAACGATATCTCTGTAACCACTGCCGACGGTGATGATGAGTGTGTAACCATTCTTGGCGAGAAAACGAAGTCGAGTGAGTCGATCGACGACAGTTCCATTGGTAGGTACTTCCCTCACGAAAGGTTCAACCAATCGATACTTCTTCTTTGCTATTTCTAGCGCTGCATGTACCGCATCGTTATAGGAGTTATCCCCCAAAAATCCAATGTCGTAGGCAACCGCGACCTTGGGAACAACATCTTGCGCATGGACAGAATACGTCGGCACTAACGTTGCGATGAGAATGAGAACAAGCGCTTTGATGCGCATCGCACTATCTCTTTCTTGGTGGAACGAGACCGATAGCGTCATAAGCGCTCGCGAGCGTTGCTGATGCAACAGCCCGAGCTTTATCGGCGCCTTCGGCAAGGATTTTCTGGAGACCTTGGGAGTCGGCGAGTAATTCTTCCGCTTTCTTACGAATCGGGGTGAAATAAGTTGCAACAACGTCGGCAACTTCCGACTTAAATTCTCCATAGCCCTTATGTGCGAAAGAATTCTCGATATCAGCAATGGTTTTTCCGGAGAGCGCTGAGTGAATGGTCAGAAGATTTGAAATTCCAGGTTTGTTCTTCTCATCAAAAACCACTTCTTTTCCTGTATCGGTAACCGCACTCTTGATTTTCTTGGCATTAATATCCGGATTATCCAAGATATCTATCACGCCGCTATTGGAAGCTGCGGACTTACTCATTTTGGCTAGTGGATCTTGAAGATCGTTAATCTTTGCCGCGCTCTTCAAGATATATGCCTCAGGGATTGTGAGGGTTGCACCGAAACGCGAATTGAAACGTTCACCCAGATCTCGCGTTAATTCAATATGTTGACGCTGATCTTCGCCAACAGGAACTAGATTCGCTTGATAAAGCATGATGTCTGCGGCTTGCAAGATGGGATAAGTAAAGAGGCCGACAACCGTGCGATCAGATCCGGATTTCTGAGACTTATCCTTAAATTGCGTCATTCGACCGGCTTCGCCAAATCCGGTTAGACACTCAAGTACCCACGCTAATTGATTGTGCTCCGGAACATGAGATTGGATAAATAGTGTGCATTTCTGCGGATCAACGCCTAGCGCGATGAGTTGTGCAACCGATGCAAGTGTTCTTCGACGCAATACCGCGGGATCGGTTTCTACTGTGAGAGCGTGTAGATCGACAACGCAGTAAAAGGCATCATGTTCGCTTTGTAATTCAACCCATTGCTTGACCGCTCCAAGATAATTTCCTAGATGAAAAGATTCAGCGGTCGGCTGGATTCCAGAGAGAACGCGCTTCACGAGGCTATCCTCTCAATTTCCAACTTCAGATTGCGAACCATGCCGGGAGAGAAGAAGTGTTCCTGCTCGCTTTCCTTCAAGTGATAAGACAGTGATGCGAGAGCCATCAAGATAGATAACATCGTTGATCTCCGGGATACGACCAAGGCTATGCATCACATAACCACTCAGAGTCTCGTATGGACCCTCAGGAATAGAAATACCGGTCTGCTCAGTCAGATCCTCAAGGGCGATGAGGCCATCAATTTCAAAGTCTCCCGTGCGCGGTTGGCTGGAAACATCCGCTCCACTCTCATCGTATTCATCGTGGATATCTCCGATAAGAGTTTCCACGAGATCTTCAAGTGTGACGATTCCGTCGGTGCCACCATATTCATCAAGAACAATCGCAATTTGCTGACGACTCGAACGCATCTCGGAGAGAGTTGGAAGTACGCCCTTTGTTCCAGGCATGAAGAGAATTGGTCTGACTAATTCCATGACAGATTTTCGTTCTCCAGAGTTTTGAGCTTCGAGTAAGTCTCGTACATGTATGAAGCCGATAACTTCATCACTTGATCCACGAGTAACCGGATATCGTGAGTGACCTTGTTCTAGGGCAAACGCAACAGCATCGGTAAGAGTGAGTGATGCCTCCAAGAAGTAGACCTCTGTACGCGGAACCATAACTTCATGTAACTGACGATCGCTTGCGTTGAAAACTTCTTCGACTATTTCTCTTTCTTCATGAGTGAGAGCTTTATGACCCGTGACAAGATCTACTAACTCCTCTTCAGAAATCGCTTCGCGTGATGCTTGTGGATCAATTCCTAGCATTCGCAAAATCAAATCGGAGGTATGAGAAAGTAGCCATATCAGCGGGCGGAAGAACTTCACGATGACCGTGACTGGTGTTGCGGCAGCCAATGCAATCGCCTCAGTAGATTGCAGCGCCATTCGTTTTGGAACTAGTTCACCAAATATCAGTGAGAAATACGCGATGACAACTGTGAGACCGACAAGTGAGAGCGCGCTGCTGACGCCGGTACTCAGACCAAGATCTTCAAGAATCGGTATGACGTAATCACCAAGGCGATCTGCTCCAAAGGCCGCTGAAAGAAATCCGCTCAGCGTTACCCCGACTTGGACTGCGGCAAGGAAACGGTTGGGGTGTAAAGCGAGAGCGGCAACACGGGCACCACGACGCCCCTTGTGGGCCAACGCTTTTACCTGGCCCTCGCGCAGGGAGATCAACGCAATTTCGGCGGCGACAAAGACTCCGCCTAAGAGGATAAAGAAGACGACTACGAGGATGTCGATAGCGAGGCTACCGAGGGAAAGGGCACCGTCAGGGTCCATAGGGAGGGCAAGGGTACAAGAGGTGAAAAAACCCCGCCTGCTCCTCTTCCCTCACGGCGAACTCACGCGTAACCTGCGCGCATCCACGCGAGAGCGTGGCCTTGCTTCATCCAACGGACCGTCGGGCACGTACCTGCCCGGAGAAGGAAGTGCATTATGGCTAATGTCGTATTTAAAGATGCATCTCGCATCTATCCAGGAACAACAACACCAGCTGTTGATCGACTCAATCTCACCGTTAACGACGGTGAGTTTCTTGTTTTAGTCGGTCCATCTGGTTGCGGAAAGTCAACATCGCTGCGCATGCTCGCAGGTCTTGAAGAAATCGATACTGGTGCAATCTTCATTGGTGATCGAGATGTCACCAACGTCGCACCGAAAGATCGCGATATCGCGATGGTCTTCCAGTCCTACGCGCTTTATCCGCATATGACTGTCGCAGAGAACATGGGATTTGCTCTCAAAATCGCAGGAGTTGCGAAAGAAGAGAGAGAGCGTC